>CAXUIQ010000070.1:0-11535 GCA_964250815.1 uncultured Acetobacteraceae bacterium | reverse complement strand
GGGGTTAACCCCCCCATAAGCGAAAGGTAAACGGCAGCGAAAACCCAGGTCATAAAGCCCAGAGTCAGAGTCCAGAGTCAGAAGAAGAGTCCCCCCTCGTACGTCCCCCCGCGACTGCGCAGCCAGCCAGCGACAAGCCGGCCTCGGCAAGCCGAGCCGGGCGAAACGCGAAACGAGGACGCATCCCGAGCGATTGGCAACCCGGCGAAGCGGCGCGGGCGGTCGCCGCCGAACTGGGCCTCGACTGCCACCGGGAAAGCGCGGAGTTCCGCAGCTTCTGGCTCGGCAAGGGGGGACTGTCCGAAGACTGGCAGGAGACCTTCATCGCGCGCTGCTACCATCGTGCGGAATGGCTCGCAGAGCGCGCCGCAGAACGTGCAGCCCGCGCCAAGCCAGCCCGCCGCCCGGCGCACAACGGCGCCGTCGAGCTGCTGCTGCAAGCCCAGGAGCGCGCGGAGGCGGGAGGCGGCCGGGTGGTGAACATCGGATGGGGGTCGATTCCCGAATGGAAGGGAGGACACTGACCGGTGCTGAGCGAATCGGAACCCATCGTCCCCCAGGCCATATGGGAATGGCTGCTCCGCCTGCACACCGCCACGGTCGGCAGCAGCGACGCCCGGGAAGCGGAAACGCGGGTTGGGCTGGTCGCGCCCATGATCGTCAGCCGCTTCCCGCCTGACGCCTTCAACCGCCAGAGCTTCGAACATGTCGCCGCCGGTTGCCGGTTCTGGCCGGCCTACGGCGAGTTGGTCGCGCTGCTGGGCGAGTGGTGGCGCGATAACCGGGCCGGGCGGTCGCTGCTGGTCCCCTATGCCGGGCCGTCGCACATCCCGGAAGGCCGCGCGCCGCCCGACGAGGCGGAAAAGGCTGCCGTCCGCGCCATGGTGGCCGGCCTTGTGGCCGAGTTGCGGGCCGGCGCCGCCGCGCGGGAAGGCCCTCCGCCACCGCCGCTGCCCGACGTGACGCTGAAGGCGATGGCGCTGCGCCGCCCGCGCGACGCTGCCCAAGCCGTGGAACCCGCTGGGAGCGCTGCAGCAACTGAAACCGAACCAGAGGAGTGACCCCATCCATGCCAGCGAAATCGTTCCACGATTTGCGCGACTTCGACGACGCCGGCTTCGCCTACGACGCGACACCCGAGCCCAGCGCAAACGGCTGCGCCGTTTCGCAGGCCCCGCGCCCCACCCCGCCAGGTCCTGGCGGACCCGCTGGAGGGGTCGCGCCACCTTCCGCGCCCCTGCCGACGGTTGCCGACCTCGCGCGGGTGGCCTACGCCGCAGGCATGCTCCTGCTGGCGTGCAGCCTCGCCTTCGCAGTCCTTGGCATCGGGCTTGGCGTGATGGCCCTCGCGGGGCCGCTGTGAGCCCGCTGGAAGCGCTGGAGGCGGTCAGGGCCGCCCCTTGGGCGCAAACCCGCTTGGACTTCGCCGCGCTGGTGCTGCTGCACGCCGCGGCCACCGCCGTCGTCACCGCCGTGGGCTGGTGGGCCGGCTACCGCCTCGGCCGGCGCGAGCGCACCTACCGCCGCCTCGCGTCCCGGATCGGTCCGTTCTGATCGTCATGGTTGAATTCTGACAAATCATTGCCCGCATGCGGCTTGATCCCTTGCTCCCGGATGCGTTATCGGTCGGGCGCGGCGTTCATTCCGGAAACGCACAGGATGGCGGCGCTATGTCTGCGAAACCGGAGGCCAGTCGCGGAGCGACAGTCCGAGCCAGTCGCGGAGCGACAGTCCGGGTTTGCGCATCCGGCGGCCCGCGCTGGTATCTCGTGCAGACCGCCGTGCGCGCCGAGCGCCGCACCGCCCAGCGCCTGGGCTGGGAAGGCTACGCCACCACGCTCCCCCTCGTCTCCGAGCCCCGCCGCGACCGCGTGAGGCGCCGGGTGGTGCACACCGTGCGGGTGCCGGCCTTTCCCGGCTACGTGTTCGTGGCCCTCGACCTCCAGCGCGAGGCCCTCCACCCCGTGCTGCACTGCGAAGGCGTCAAGCGCATGTTCACCGACGGCGCGGGCCAGCCGGTGCCGATCCGGCGCGGCGTGGTCGAGCGCCTGGCCGCCGAGACCGGCGAGCTGCTGGCCCGGCGAAATCCGCAGGATTTGCGCGGGCCGACGGAGGAGCGCCGCTCCAGCCGCAAACCGCTGGGCGGTTTCGGCGAGCTTGCCGCGCTCGCCGAGGGCAGCCGCCTCCGGGTCACGGCGGGACCGTTCGAGGACCACGAAGGGATCTGCCTGTGGTCCACGGCCGACCGCGTGGCGCTGCTGATGGAGGTCATGGGCGGCGCGTGGGAGTTCGTCGTGCCGCGCTCAAGCGTTTCAGCGGTTTAGCCGCAAAACTAGCGAGAAGTAGCCATGGGCGGCAGCATCAAAGGCGAGCGCCGCGGAGGCCGCAGGAAGGGCACCCCGAACCGCGCCACCCCCGCGATGGCCGTTGCCCGCACCGCGGCCGTCCACCAGGCGCTCACCGGCGGCGAGACCCCGCTCGACGTGATGACGCGGGTGATGCGGGGCGAGGCGGGCATCACCGACCGCCAGTTCGCCGCCGCCTGCGCCGCCGCCCCTTGCGTCCACGCGCGGTTGTCGGCGGCCGTCGTCGAGCACCGGGACGCGCTCACGGACCTTTCCCTTGACCAGCTCCTCGCCCTCACTGCCGCTGCCGAACGGTGTGTCGCCGCAGATGCTCTTGCGCCGCCTGCAGGCGGAGAAGGCGAGGCGGAAGAGGGAGCGGTCCATTGACCGCTACCGTCCCTACGAGAAGCAGCGCGCGTTCCACGCGGCCGGCCTCACGCACCGCGAGCGCCTGCTGCGGGCGGGCAACCAGTTGGGCAAATCCTACTCCTCCGGCGCGGAAGCCGCCTACCACCTGACGGGCGAATATCCGGCCTGGTGGGAAGGCCGGCGCTGGACGGAGCGCACGCGCGGCTGGGTGTCGGCGCCGTCCGGCGAGCTGGTGCGCGACGGCGCCCAGCGCATCCTGCTCGGCCCGGTGGGCGAATGGGGCACGGGCTGGCTGCCCAAGGCCTCCATCATCGACATCGTGCCTAGCCGGGGCGTTCCGAACCTCGCCGACACCGTGCTGGTGCGCCACGCGGGCGGCGGGCAAAGCCGGGTCAAGTTCAAGACCTACGACCAGGGCCGCATCCGCTGGCAGGCGGAGACGCTGGAATGGGTGAGCTTCGACGAGGAGCCGCCGCAGGAGATCTACACGGAGGGGCTGACCCGCACCAACGCCACGAGCGGCATCGTGTGGCTGGCCTTCACGCCCTTGCTGGGCATGTCGGACGTGGTGAGGCGGTTCTTGACGGAGGAAAGCCCGGACCGCGCCGACATCAACATGACGCTCGAGGACGCCGAGCACATCCCGGCCGAGCAGCGGGCGCGCATCGTGGCCAGCTACCCCGCGCACGAGCGGGAAGCCCGCACCAAGGGCACGCCGATCCTGGGCAGCGGGCGCATCTTCCCGGTGGCGGAGGAGGCGGTCGCCTGCGACGCCTTCCCGGTGCCCTCGCACTGGGCGCAGGTCGCCGCGCTCGACTTCGGCTGGGACCACCCGACGGCGGCGGTGCGGCTCGCCTGGGACCGCGACGCGGACGTGGCCTACGTCACCCACAGCCACCGGCTGCGCGAGGCGACGCCCTTGATCCACGCGGCGGCCTTGAAGCCGTGGGGCGAGTGGCTGCCGTGGGCGTGGCCGCACGACGGGCTGCAGCACGACAAGGGCAGCGGCGAGATGATCGCGCAGCTCTACCGCAAGCAGGGCCTGCGGATGCTGCCGGAGCGGGCGCAGTACGAGGGCGAGCGCGGCAACGGCGTCGAGGCCGGGCTGCTCGACATGCTGGACCGGATGACCACGGGGCGCCTGCGGGTGTTCCGCCACCTGGCCGAGTGGTTCGAGGAGTTCCGGCTCTACCATCGCAAGGACGGCATCGTGGTGAAGCAGCACGACGACCTGATGAGCGCGACGCGCTACGCGGTGATGTCGCTGCGCTTCGCGCGCCCGGCCGAGAAGCCGAAGGCCGTGGAGGCGAAGCGCGTGCCGCTGCCGGGCCAGGGCGCCGGCGGATGGATGCGCGGCTGATGTCGCGCAAATCGGAAGGCGATTTCGCTGGCGCGGTCGAGGACGAAAAGCCGCGCAAATCGTCCGAGGACGATTTCGCTGTCGTGGCCGAGGCCAAGGCCCGCTGGAAGCGCGCGCAGGAATGGGAAAGCGCGGCCCGCGCGCTCTACGCCGAGGACATCAAGTTCGCGGAAGCCGACAGCGACCACGCAGACTGGCAATGGCCGGGCGACGTGCAGGCCGACCGCGGGTCGCGGCCATGCCTCGTGATGAACAAGGTGCGCCAGCACTGCCTGCAGATCATCAACGACGCGCGGCAGAACAAGGCGCAGGTCAAGGTGACGCCCGTGGGCGAAGGCGCGACGTTCGAGGCGGCGCAGATGCTGTCGGGCCTGGTGCGGCACATCGAGTACCAGAGCCAGGCGACGGAGGCTTACGAGGCGGCCACCAACACCCAGGTGCGGGGCGGCATCGGCTACTGGCGGGTCGAGACCGACTACGCCGGCGACGACACGCTGGAGCTGGAGATCTTCGTCCGGCGCGTCCCTGATCCGATGGCGGTGTGTCTCGACCCCGACATCCGGCAGTTCGACGGCTCGGACGCCAAGTGGGGCATCATCCACCGCGACCGGCCGCACGACGAAGCGGAGGACGACCATCCGGACCTGAAAGGCATGTTGTCCAGCAAGCCGTTCGGCGACACCGGCGGCTGGCTGACGGACGACAGCGTGCGGGAGGCCGAGTACTACCGGGTGGTGGACGGGCGCGACACGCTGCACCGGCTGGACGACGGCACCACGGTCAAGGGCGCGGTGCCGGAGGGGCGCCGCTCGGTGAAGTCGCGGTCCATCGCCACGCCGCGGGTGGAATGGTTCAAGATCGTGGGCGACCGCATCGTGGACCGGGAGGACTGGCCGGGCCGCTACGTGCCGATCGTGCGCGTGGTCGGCGAGGAGACGGTGATCGACGGCAAGCTGGACCGCAAGGGGCACACGCGGGCCATGAAGGACGCCCAGCGGATCTACAACTACTGGTGCTCCTCCGCCGTGGAGTTCGTGGCGCTGCAGAGCAAGACGCCGTTCGTCGCCCCGGTGGAGGCCATCGAGGGCTTCGAGACCTACTGGGAAAACGCCAACACCGAGAACCGCGCGGTGCTGCCGTACAACCACCGCAACGACGGCGGGCAGGAGGTGCCGCCGCCCAAGCGGCAGGAGCCGCCGGTGATGGCGCAGGCCTACATCCAGGGCATGACGCTGGCCGACACCCAGCTCCTGCAGGTGTCGGGGCAATACCAGGCCGAGCTGGGCCGCCCCGGCAACGAAACCTCGGGCGTCGCGATCCAGCAGCGGCAGCGCCAGGGCGACAACGCCACCTACCACTACATCGACCACCTGGCGCAGGCGATCCGCTTCACCGGGCGCATCCTGATCGACCTGATCCCGCACGTCTACGACACGCCGCGGGTGCTGAAGATCCTGCAGGAGGACGGCACCGAGCAGGACGTGCACATCGATCCGTCGCTGCCGGCCGCGCACGGGGTGGTGCCGGACCCCAGCGCAAACGCCTACGGCGTTTCGCAGACGCCCCAGCCGATGGACCCGTCGGGCCAGCAGCCGTCCGACGCCGACCAGGCGCAGCAGCGGGTGCGGACGTTCCTCAACCCGAGCGTCGGGCGCTACTTCGTCCAGGCCGACGTGGGCCCGTCCTACGGCACGCAGCGTCAGGAGGCGTTCGAGGCGTTCACGCAGATCACGTCGCAGAACAAGGAGCTCATGCCGGTCGTGGGCGACATCCTGTTCCGCGACGCCGACATGCCGGGCGCCGACGAGGTGGCCGAGCGGCTGAAGCGCATGGTGCCGCCGCAGGCGCTGGGCGGCCCCAGCCCGCAAGTGCAGCAGCTCCAGGGGCAGCTCCAGGCGGTCAACCAGCACGCGCAGCAGATGGCGCAGCACGCGGACGCGACGGTGGCGCAGCTCCGGAGCCAGGTGGCTGTGCTGCAGGACCAGCTCAAGGACCGCGGCGGCGAGGTGGACAACCGGACCTACGACGGCGAGACGAAGCGCCTGGCGGCGATCGCCCAGGGCGACCCGGACGCCTTCAAGGTGTTGATCCGGACGCAGTTGAGCCAGCTTCTCGGGATGCCGGCCTTGCCCGTGATGCAGGCCCATGCGGCGGCGGACGCGGCGCACCAGCAGGCGATCGCGCCGATGCCTATGCAGCAGGACCAGCAGATGCCTGCGGATCAACCCCCCGGCGGGTCGAACTGAGCCGCGCAAATGGCTCCGCCTCAGCCGCAAATGCCTTCGGCATTTCGGCGGTTTCGCTGGGTTCGCCCGAGGTAGCCGTGCGACGGAAGGACAGCACATGAGCGAACGGCAAGACTATGCAGCCAGCGTCTACAATGCCGCGCAGAACGCGCAGCACTGGCAGAACCAGATGCAAGCGGCAACACCTGATCCAGTTAAGCCTGGTGCGGCGCTGATGACCGTGCAGGCAGCGAACGAAGTGCTGGAGCAGAACATCAAGCGGCTGCACGGCGTTCTGGCGCGCATTCGCGGGAACCAACCGCAAGAGGCCGTGCCCATCCAGGCAAGCGTCCGTCTTGGGCTTCCACCTCTGATGGACGCGCTGGAGCGGCAGGTGAAGCTCGCCAACGATCTGACGCCGCTCCTCGCCAACCTGGAGGAGTTCCTTTGAGCGAGACCCAGGAAGCGCCGGGCAGCGCCGCGCCCGAACCGGCGTCCACGCCCGCGCCCGACGCTGGTCAACTCCAGCAGGACCAGCGCGAGCCGGAGGGCCAGCCGGACCCGAAGCCCGAGCCGGAGGCGGCCCCCAAGCCCGAACGCGAGCCGTGGTTCGTCAAGCGCATCGCCGAGCTGACGCGGGCCAACGCCGAGCGCGACCGGGTGCTGGCGCAGGCCGAGCGCAAGCTGCGGGAATTGCAGCCGCAGGCTGCAAATCAGCCCGACGATCCGGCACGCATGGTGGAAACCCGCGCCCAGCAGCTCGTGGCCGAGCGCGAGTTCAACGCCGCCTGCAACGCGGCGCACGACAAGGGCATGGCCGAATACCCGGACTTCGCGGACGCCATGCAGGCCGTGGGCCGCGCGGGCGGGCTGTCGCCGGCGGTGATCGAGGCGGCGCTTGAGACGGGCGAAGCGCACAAGGTGCTCTACGCGCTGGGCCGCGACCCCGAGCAGGCGATGCGCATCCGCGACATGACGCCGGCGCGCATGGGCGTCGCCATGGCCAAGCTCGCGGCCCAGCCGGCGCCCACGGCCCCCGTCACCAAGGCCCCGGCGCCGGTGCGCTCCATCAGCGGCGGCACCGTCAAGGCCCCTGACGACCCGGACAAGATGAGCATGGCCGAGTACAGCGCCTGGCGCGCCAAGCAGGAAGCCGCGCGCCGCGGCGCCCACTGAGGAGCAGCAGCATGTCCGCAGACAGCATCGTCGTGACAGGGCCGACCTTCGCCGAGGTCAACATCGGCGACCTGATAATCACGCCGCCGGGCGGCACGCAGGGCAAGCTGTCGGCGCAGCTCGCCAACCCGACCTTCACGTCGGAAACCGTCGGCACGTCCAACATCGGCACGCTGAACATCTCCGGGCTGCTCTACGAGAGCGCCGCCGACGGCATCATTGCTGGCACGGGGGGCGCCACGCCGACGCTTGCGGCCGAGACCAACCGCATCGCCGTGGTGAACAACCCGGGCGACGCCGTGCGCCTCATGCCGAGCGGCGCGGGCCTGACCATCTTCATCATCAACCACGGCCTGAACACCATGACGGTGCTCGGCAACGGTTCGGACACGATCGACGACCTGGCGCCGGGCACGGGCGTGCCGCAGATGGTGAACTCGGAGGTCGTCTACACCTGCGTGACGCCGGGCAAGTGGTACACCAACGGCCTCGGCACCGGCTACGCGGGCGCGCTGCCCACGGTGAGCTTCCAGAACGGCATCCAGGCCACGGCCGGCGGCGGGCAAGGGGGCGCGTTCGCGCTCGGCACGTGCATCAACCGCGTGACCACGGTGGCCACCGCGGGCGACAGCGTGAGGCTCCCGGCCTCGGCGGGCGGGCTGCAGATCACGGTCAGCAACGCGGGCGCTGCGTCCTTGAACGTGTTCCCGGCCGTGGGCGACGCGATCAACGGGCAGGCGGCGAACGCGGCGGTGGCCGTGCCGGCGGGCAAGACGAGCAGCTTCACCTGCGGCGTCGCCGGGCAGTGGCACGCCATCGCCTCGGCGTAGCGCCTCCATGGCCGTGCCCGACGCGCTGGTGGTCACGGGGCCGCACTTCCGGCAGGGCAGCATCGGCGACCTGCTGGTGACGCCCGCGGGCGGCGCGCAGGACAAGCTCGCGAACCTCTTGGGCGGGTCCGGCGGCGGCGGCGGGGCCGTGGTTCCGCCGATGCCCATCGCCTTCGTGATCCCGGGCCAGCCGACGCCCGGCGCGGTTCTCAACGTCGTGATGGCGGTCCCGTGCACCCTTCCTGCGAACCTTGCGGGCACGCAGGGATATGCCGGAACGGCGCCTTCATCGGTGTCCGGCGCCGCGGGCGGGACGTTTGCCATCAAGAAGATCGCGGCGGCCAACGGCGCGGCCTCTTCGCTCGGCGCCGTGAGTTTCGCGCCCTTTGCTTCGAGGGCGACGATGAGCCAGCAGGCGGGCGCGAGCCTCGCGCCTGGCGATGTGCTGCAACTGGCGGCTCCGGCCTCTCCTGATTCGGCGCTCCGGGACGTGTGCGTCACCATCCTCGCGAATCGGGCCTAGCCGGTGCCGGTCAGCATATCCACCACCTGGAACCCGGCCGACATCAGCGCCGGCCTGGCCCTGTCCTCGGGCAACCTCTTTGTTCATGGATCGACGGCCAGCGACGACGGGCTGGTGCGGGCCACCGACGGGCAGGCCACGGGCAAGTTCTACTTCGAGGTGATGACGAACGGCCTGAACGGGCCGGATGCCGGGGTCGGCATCGCCACGCCCGCTGCCACCGGGCCGAACCTTGGCGATGACGGCGCGGGAGGGGCCATCGCCTTTTCGAGCTACCAAAGCGGGGCCATCTACATCGACGGGCAGCAAACCGGTGCCGCCATCGGGGTTTACAACCTCACCACGCTGGTGCGCGTCGCCGTGGACGTGGACGCCCGCCTGATCTGGTTCGCGCTGCCCCAGGACGGCAACGGCGGCTGGAACCAGTTCGGCGGCACCACGGCGCACCCGGAGACGGGCGTGGGCGGACTGTCGTTCGCGAGCCTGGCCGGGCCGGTGTTTCCCATGCTGGTCACCACCGGGGGCTTCAATTCCAGTGCGACCGCGAACTTCGGCGCGTCGCCGTTCCGGTTCACGCCGCCGGCCGGCTTCTTCGCGGGCGGCGGAACCGGCGGCACGCAGCCCGGGCCAACGCCGACGCCCGCCGCGGCGCCGCAGGGCCTATGCCTCATCATGGCGTGACATGGCCGGCTGCAATTGCTCCTCATTCGAGGCGGCAAAAACCGACATGCCCGGACTGACGCTCCGCGTCTGGCCCCCGGCGGGCGCTCCAGCCGTGCGACGTGTCCAATACTCCCCGGCGGAGAGCCGTGCGACTGCCCTCTTAAGTCACCGCATCGTTCTATACTATTGCAGGAGAGTAAATTGGCTAATAATTTGCTAACACCGAGTGTAATAACCAAAGAAGCCGTTCGCCTGTTCAAGAACAGCAACGCCTTCCTCAAGAACGTGGACACCCAGTACGACAGCCAGTTCGCCAGGGACGGCGCCAAGATCGGCAACACGCTGCGCATCCGCCTGCCGAACGACTACGCCGTCCGCACCGGCCCCACGGCGGTGATCCAGGACACCAAGGAAAACACCACCACCATCACCATCGCCAACCAGATCGGCGTGGACATCAGCTTCTCGTCGGTGGACCGCACGCTGACCATCCAGGACTACTCGGACCGCTACATCGCGCCCGCGGTCAACAACCTGGCCGGCTACATGGCGGGCGACCTGATGAGCGCGGCCGAGACGGTGCCGAACCTGGTGCACAACACCGACGGCAGCGGCAACACCATCAGCCCCACGGCCAACACCTGGCTCCAGGCGGGCGCCATCCTCGACAACATGAGCGTGCCGCGCTCGAACCGGAAGATCGTGCTGGACCCGGTCACCCAGGCGAACACGGTCTCCAGCCTGGCCGGGCTGTTCAACCAGCAGCAGAAGGTGGGCAGCCAGTACACGTCGGGCGAGATGGGCATGAACACGCTCGGCTTCGACTGGATGATGGACCAGACGGTGATCAAGCACGTGACCGGGGCCTACGGCACGCTGCCCACGGTGAACGGCGCGGGCCAGGTGGGCAGCAGCATCGCCGTGACCGCCTTGGCCGGGCCGCTCGCCAAGGGCGACGTCATCAGCTTCGCCGGCGTGTTCGCGGTGAACCGGGTGACCAAGCAGAGCACCAACGTGCTGGCGCAGTTCGCGGTGACGGCGGCGACGCCGGCGGGCGCCACCGCGATCCCGGTCTACCCGGCGCTGGTCCCCGCGTCCGCCGTTGCGGGCCTCACCGGCACGTCGCAGCAGACCGTGACCGCAAGCCCGGCCAATGGCGCGGCCGTGACCAGCCCGATCAAGGCCGGCGAGACGTATCGCAAGAACATAGCCTTCCGGCCCGAGTTCCTGTCGCTGGCCACGGCGGACCTGGAGCTGCCGCGCGGCGTGCACGAGGCGCACCGGGAGAACCAGGACGGCATCAGCATCCGCCTGGTGACCGCCTACAACATCAGCACGGACCAAATGGTGACGCGCCTGGACCTGCTCTACGGCTGGGCGGCGGTACGCCCTGACTGGGCCTGCATTGTCGCGGACGCGCCCTGATAGGCGAACACTAATCGTCTGATCCCAACCGGAGAGCGAAATGCCAGAACCAGCCAAGTATCCCAAGATGCTGTACAGCGACGACGGCTCCACCATGATCGTGCCCGACGAGGCGGCGGAGCAGGCGGCCGGCGCCGGGTGGTCCGACCAGCCGTCCGACGTGCACCGCAGCCCGCTTTCCACCGTGCAGCCCTTGCCCTCCGGCCAGGAGCCGTTCGTAGAGGCGGTGGCCGCCCGCACGGCCGAGCTGGTGCTGGCGGCGCTGGGCAAGACGCAGCCCCCGCCGCCTACGCCGGAGCCGGATTTGGCGACGCAACCGGCCGCCCGTCCCGCCGCCCCGAAGAAGTAGGAGCCTGCCCATGGAACCCATCCCCCTGCCGCACGCCAGCTTCCCGTTCACCGCCTACCACCCGACCAAGGGCGCCCGCACGGCGCAGACGCCCGAGGAAAGCCAGCAGGTGTTCGACGGCGACCCGCGCGACTGGTTCGCCACCGCCGAGGAGGCGGACGCGGCCCGTACCCAGCGGGAGGCGGAGATCGCGGTCGCGCACCGGCTGCAGAACCGCCTCGACCACGAGCTGGGCGAGGACCATCCGGTGTCGGATAAAGTCGTTGAGAA
>CAXUIQ010000069.1:0-11560 GCA_964250815.1 uncultured Acetobacteraceae bacterium | reverse complement strand
TGGATGCGGCAGGACGGGTTGCGCACGGTGGCCAGCATCCGCCCATCGGCCACCGCGGCCAAGGCGGGCGGCATGGCGTCGCAGCCGCCGATCTTGATGTCGGTGCGCCCGCGCGACTTCATGACGTTGTAGGCGGCCAGCGCCATGTCGTCGTTGTGGAAGTAGGCCGCGCTGATCTTGGGATACTTGGTCAAGTGGGTGTCCCAGATGCGCGCCACCTTGGTCACGTCCCAGTCGCCCGGCGTGGTGTCGAGCACCTCCACCTTGGGGAAGCGCTTCATCACCGTCTCGAACCCGCGGGCGCGGCCCTGCGCCCCGGTGTGGCCCAAGGCGCCTTGGGTCATGATGACGGTGCCCTCGCCCCCGATCGCCTCCATCAGCGCCTGGGTGACGGACGCGCCCATGAACTCGTTGTCCGGCGCCAGGAAGGAATGGACGTTCACCTGGTCGAGGGGGGCGATCAGCGTGTCCATGTCGATCACCGGCACCCCGGCGTCGATCATCTTGCGCACCGGGGCGGTGAGCGTGCCGATGCCGAAGGCCTGGATGGCGACGAAGTCCCATTGCTGCGACGCCATGTTGTCGATGGCGCCGCGCTGCCGGGTCGCGTTCAGCTCGCCGTCGAACCAGGTCACATCGACGTTGAACAGCTTGCCCCAGTACTCGGCCGCGGCCTTGCCCTGGGCGCACCAGGTCGCTTGCAGCCCGGCGTTGGAGAACGCGGCCTTGAGCGGCTTCTCCGAACGGCCCATCTCGTCGGCAAGCGCCGGCCCCATTCTGCCCAGCAAGGACGCGCCCGCGCCTGTGGCCATCGCTGCAAGCAGCAGGGCGCGTCGGTTCGTCGGCGGGGTCGCGTGGTCGTCCATGGCGTCGTCCTCTCCAGGTGCCTGGGCGGTCATGCTGCCGCCTCGTTTGTTGGAACAGCTTGCCCGTCCCGGCAGCCGCGTGCAATGAACATTTCGGGCCGTGCCGCGCCGGGTCAGGCCCGCGCGACCGCGCCCAGCTTGGCCCGGCGCGCAAGCTGCTGGTCCGCCAGCGCCCCGAGCAGGATCACCCCGCCCATCACCGCGAAGTTCAGCGAGGACGGGATGCCCAGGATGTTGACCAGGTTCTGCAGGATCTGCAGCAGCACCGTGCCGAGCACGATGCCCAGGATGCTGCCCTCGCCCCCGCGCAGCGAGCAGCCGCCCAGCACCGCGGCCGCAATGGCGTACAGCTCGTAGAAGCTGCCGAACGCCGACGGGGAGACCGAGTTGGTGTAGAACACCAGCAGCACCGTGGACAACCCGGCCAGACCGCCGCTCACGACGTAGGCCCCGGCCACCACCAGCCCGGTGCGGATGCCGGAGTAGCGCGCCGCCTCCTCGTTCCGCCCCACGGCGAACAGGTAGCGCCCGAACACCGAGCGGTGCAGCACCACCGCCATCACCGCCGACACGACGACCAGGATGAGGAACGGGTTCGGCACCCCGAAGCTGCGCCCCGACGCGAGCCAGGTCAGGCTGTCCAGCCCTTCCGCGTAGCCGAAGCCGATGGTCGCGTCCCCGGTGTAGTAGCGCGCCGCGCCCCGGTAGATCAGCAGGCCGCACAGCGTCACGACGAAGGGCTGCAACTTGGCGCGCGTGACCAGCACGCCGTGCACCGCCCCGATCAGCAGGCCGCCCAGCAGCACGAACAGCAGCGCCAGCGGCCAGGCCACGTCGTGGTTGGCCAGCAGGTCGATGAACACGACTCCCAGCAGCGCGAACACCGAGCCGACCGAGAGGTCGATGCCGCCGGTGATGATGACCAGGCCCTGCCCGATGCTGAACACCCCGAACAGCCCGATCAGGTTGGCCATGTTCAGCAGGTTCACCGCCGACAGGAACCGCGGGTTCAGCGCCGTGGTGATCGCGCCGATCACCAGCACGAGCACCAGCAGGCCAAGCTCCTTCTTGCCCATCTAGGACACCTGGCCGATGGCCAGGCGCAGCACCGCCGCCTCGCTCAACTCGCTGCGCCCGAGGGTGCCGGCCACCCGGCCCTCGTGCATCACCGCCACCCGGTCGCTCACCCCGATCACTTCCTCCATGTCGCTGCTGATCATCAAGACCGCGACGCCGCGGTCGGCGAGGCCCCGCATCAGCGCGTAGATCTCCCCCTTGGCGCCGACATCGACGCCCCGGGTCGGCTCGTCGAACACGATGGCGCGGGGCCGGAGCGACAGCCAGCGCCCCAGCACGACCTTCTGCTGGTTGCCGCCCGACAGCGTGAGGGCGTGGACCGAGGCATCCGGCGCCTTGATCCGCAGCGCCGCCCGCTGCGCTTCCCCGGCCCGCGCCTCGGAGGCCGGGCTGATCAGCCCCATCCGCGAATGCTCAGGCAGCGCCGGCAGCGTCACGTTCTGCGCGATGGACATGTCGAGCACGAGGCCCGAGAGCTTGCGGTCCTCCGGCACCAAGTACACCCCCCGCGCGATGGCATCCCGCGGCGAGCCGATCCGCACGGGCTTGCCGTCCAGATGGATGCTGCCGCCGAGTGCCGGCTCGATGCCGAACACCGCGCGGGCCAGCGACGTGCGGCCGGAGCCGACCAGGCCGGCCAAGCCCAGGATCTCGCCGGGCCGCGCGTGCAGGCTGGCGCTGCGGTCCGGGAACGCCGCCGTGACCAGTTCCTCCACCTGGAGGCCGCCGGCGCGCGGCGGCGCGGCGGGCGGGCTGTACAGGGCTTGCAGGTCGCGCCCGATCATCAACCGGGTCATGGCGGCGTGCTCGATCTCTTCCCGCGGCAGTTCCCCGGCCACGCGCCCGTCGCGCAGGCACAGCACCCGGTCGGCGCAGGACACCACCTCGCCCAGCCGGTGGGTGATGTAGATGACCCCCGCGCCCGCACTCCGCAGCGCGGCCACGACGGCCAGCAGCCGGTCGGTTTCCTGCAAGGTCAGGCTGCTGGTCGGCTCATCCAGGATGATGATGCGGGCGTCCACCGAGAGCGCACGGGCGATCTCCACCAACTGGCGCTGCGCGATGGACAGCCGGGCCACCGGGGCGTCCGGCCCGAAGTCCGCGCCCAGCCGCTCCAAGAGCGGCGCCACGCGCGCCCGGCAGGCCCGGCGGTCCACCAGGCGCAGCGGCCCGGCCCGCAGGACCTCCCGCCCGATCAGCACGTTGGCGGCGGCGTCCAGGTTGTCGAACATCGACAGCTCCTGGTGCACGAAGGCGATGCCTTCCGCCTGCGCCTCCGCCACCGTCAGGTGCGTGCGGTCGCGACCGCCCAGGCCGATGCGCCCGACGTCCGGACGCACCACGCCGCCCAGGACGCGCATCAGCGTGCTCTTGCCCGCGCCGTTCTCCCCGATCAGGCCCAGCACCTCGCCCCGGCCGAGCCGCAGCGACACGCCGTCCAGCGCCTTGACGCCCGGGTAGCTCTTGCTGATGCCGTCAAGTTCCAGAAGCAGGGGGCGATCGTGAAGCGAAGCGGGCACCCATTCAGCTCGGGCGCAAAATCTGCTTCATGAAGGCCTGGAAGTCCGCGACGTTGCTGCTGTCGATGACGCGGGTCGGCACGATGATCTGCTTGTTGGCGGGCACCCAGGACTTGTCGCCGCCGAGGTAGCGGACCATGCCCACCATGGACTGGTAGCCGAACTCGAACGGCTGCTGCACCACGGTGGAATGGATGGTTCCGTCGGCCACGCCGCGCAGCGTCAGCGCGTCCTCGTCGAAGCCCACGATCTGCACCGTCTTCTCGCGCCCGGCCTGCTTCACCGCCTGGTAGATCTGCGGCGTGTTGTAGGCCCACAGCCCCACCATGAGGCCGAGGTCGGCGTAGCGGGACAGCGTATCCTCCGCGTTGCGCTTGGCGCGCGCGAAGTCGCTGTCGTCCGTGCGGACGTCGATGATCTCGATGTTGCCGTCCTTCAGCGCCTCGCGGATGCCCTGCACCCGCTCGCGGGCGTTGTCGGCGTCCATGGTGCCGACGAACAGCATGGCTTTGCCGCCCTTGGGCAGCGCCTTCTTCATTTGCGCGCCCGCGGCCCGGCCGGCATCCACGTTGTCCGTGCCGATATACACGACCCGGTTGCTGGCCGGCGCGTCGCTGTCGGTGGTGAACAGCAAGGCCTGCGACGCCGCGCGGTTCAGCGCGTCGGTGGAGCTGGCCGGGTTGATGGCGGAGATGGCGATGCCCGCGGCCTGCCGCGCGATCAGCTCGTCCAGGATGCGGCGCTGGTCGGCGGCGCTGGCCTGGGCGGGAATGATCATCTGCATCTCGTACTCGGGATGCTCCTTGTTCGCCTTCTCGATGCCCCGGCGCGCGATGGTCCAGAAGTCCGCGGACACGTTGACGACGAAGGCGAGCAGCTTCTTCTGCTGCGCCGCGGCAGGGAGCGCCCCGGCGGCGAGGGCAGCCGCGGCAAGGCCGGCATTAAACTGGCGACGGTTCATCAACGGTCTCCGTGAACGTTCCCTGGGGTCT
Organism: uncultured Acetobacteraceae bacterium; assembly: GCA_964250815.1. Lineage (GTDB taxonomy): Bacteria > Pseudomonadota > Alphaproteobacteria > Acetobacterales > Acetobacteraceae > CAHJXG01. The sequence goes on along the minus strand of CAXUIQ010000069.1, from coordinate 7,105 downwards.
GAGCCGCCCCTCCGATGCAGGCTAGCAATATCCCATCGCGGATGGGAAGGCCCCCGTCCCACGCGGCGTCCCAACCGGCGTCACACCCAGCCGCCGTCCACCACGTAATGCTGGTTCGTGCAGGCCGACGCCTCCTCGGAGGCGAGGAACAGCACCACGCGGGCGATCTCGTCCGGCTGGAGCTGGCGCTTGAGGCATTGGCGGTCCATCAGCTCCCGCTCGCCCTCCGGCGTCAGCCACAGTTCCTTTTGCCGCCGGGTCATGATCCAGCCGGGGGCGATGGCGTTGACCCGGATGTTGTCCGGCCCGAAGTCGCGGGCGAGCGAGCGGGTGAGGCCGAGCACGGCGCTCTTGCAGGCGGTGTAGGCCGCCATGCCGCCCTGCCCGACCATCCAGGACACCGAGCCGAAGTTGATGATGGAGCCGCCGCCCGCCGCCTTCATGTCCGGCAAGACGGCCTGCGCCGCGAAGAACTGGTGGCGCAGGTTCACCGCGACCCGGTTGTCCCAGTACTCGGGCGTCACGTCCTCCGTCCGGTGGCGCTCGTCATGGGCGGCGTTGTTCACCAGCACGGTGATCGGCCCCATGGCGTCGCGCAGCCCGGCGATGGCGGCGCGCAGCGCCGCGATGTCGGTCAGGTCGGCACGGGCGTAGCGCACGTCGGGACCCAGCTCGTCGGCCAGGGCCTGGCCCTCCGCGTCCTTGATGTCGAGGAAGCCGACCTTCGATCCTTGGGCTGCGAAGCGGCGGACGATGGCCTCGCCGATGCCGGACGCGCCGCCGGTGACGAGCACGGCCTTGCCGGCCAGGTCTGGGTATGTTGCCATGGGAGTGCATCCTTCGTTGACGGGCGGACGGTGCCCTCGATAGCGTGCGGGCAACAAGAACGCGAATGGAGGATGCGGGCATGCTCGACCAATCGGCGTCGCAGAAGGCGGCGCTCTGGCTTTCCGGCTTCGCGGACGCGCTGTCGCGCGGCGATGCGGAGGAAGCGGCCGGGCAATTCAACGAGACCTGCTTCTGGCGGGACCTCGTGGCGTTCAGTTGGAACATCGCGACCTTCGAGGGGCGGGACGCCATCGCGGCCATGCTGCGGGAGGCGCTGCCGCACACCCGGCCGGACCATTGGACCGTCGAGGGCGAGGCGAGCAGCGCCGACGGCGTAATCGAGGCGTGGATCGGCTTCGAGACGGAAACGGCCCGCGGGCGCGGACACCTGCGGCTCAGGGACGGCAAGTGCTGGACGCTGCTGACCGCAATCACCGAGCTGAAGGGCCACGAGGAGCGCCGCGGCCCCACCCGGGAGATGGGCGCCGAGCACGGCAGCACTCTGGGCCGCCAAAGCTGGGCGGAGCGCCGGGCGAAGGAGGAGGCCGAGCTGGGCTATGCGGTCCAGCCCTACGCACTGGTGGTCGGCGGCGGCCAGGGCGGCATCGGCCTGGGCGCGCGGCTGCGGCGGCTGGGCGTGCCGGCCATCATCATCGACAAGAACGACCGGCCCGGCGATGCCTGGCGCAACCGCTACAAGTCGCTCTGCCTGCACGACCCGGTGTGGTACGACCACCTGCCCTACCTGCCGTTCCCCGACCATTGGCCGGTGTTCTCGCCCAAGGACAAGATCGGCGACTGGCTTGAGATGTACACCCGGGTCATGGAGCTGAACTACTGGACCCGCACGGAGGCCCGAAGCGCCCGCTACGACGAGGCCAAGGGCGAATGGGTGGTCGAGGTGGTGCGCGATGGGCAGCCGGTCACGCTGCGGCCCAAGCACCTGGTCATGGCGACCGGCGTGTCCGGCGTTCCGAACCTGCCGGACACCCCCGGCATGGACCGCTTCCGCGGCACGCAGCACCACAGCAGCCGCCACCCCGGCGGCGCGCAGTGGGCCGGCAAGCGGTGCGTGGTGATCGGCTCCAACAACTCGGCGCACGACATCTGCGCCGACCTTTGGGAGAACGGCGCCGACGTGACGATGGTGCAGCGGACCTCCACCCACATCGTGAGGTCCGACACGCTGATGAGGCTCGGGCTGGGCAGCCTGTACTCGGAGGAGGCCGTGGCGTCCGGCATGACCACGGACAAGGCGGACATGGTCTTCGCCTCCATCCCGTACCGCATCATGCACGAGTTCCAGCTCCCCATATACCGCGAGGTCGCCGAGCAGGACGCGCCGTTCTACGCGGCGCTGGAAAAGGCCGGGTTCATGCTGGACTGGGGCGACGACGGCTCCGGCCTGTTCATGAAATACCTGCGCCGCGGCTCCGGGTACTACATCGACGTGGGCGCGTCGGAGATGGTGATCGACGGGCGCATCAGGCTGCGCAGCGGCGTCGATGTCGTGGAGATCACCGAGGACGCCGTCCGGCTCAGCGACGGCAGCGAGCTGCCGGCGGACCTGATCGTCTATGCCACCGGCTACGGCTCGATGAACGGCTGGGTGGCGAAGCTCGTCTCGCAGGACGTGGCGGACCGAGTGGGCAAGTGCTGGGGCCTGGGGTCCGATACCACGAAGGACCCGGGGCCGTGGGAGGGCGAACTGCGCAACATGTGGAAGCCGACCGCGCAGCCCGGCCTGTGGTTCCACGGCGGCAACCTGCACCAGTCGCGGCACTACTCGCTGTACTTGGCGCTGCAACTCAAGGCGCGGATGGAGGGGCTGCCCACGCCGGTGATCGGGCAAGGGCCGGTGCATCACGCGCGCTGAGGAACGGCGCCGGGTCCAGACGGCCACGGACCGGCATCCCAGAAGTTTCAGCAGGCAGACCCCTTGTTGGCCCGTGCGCCGGCCGTCACCTGTGATGGCAGGAGACGGCATCGCAGCGTTCGGCCCTGCCGGTCGGACGCGATGGCCGGACATTTGGGGCGACGAGACTTCATGGCATTGCAATCGAGGCTGAGCCACCTGACGCTGGTTGCGCCAGAGAACGACGCCGCCTTTTCGGACGCCCTGTGGCGCCAACTGCGGCTGGAGGCCGAGCAGGCCTACGCGCGCTCGCCGATGCTGGCGCCGCTGTTCCTGGACTCGATCCTGAACCAGCCGAGCTTCGAAGCCGCGATGTTCCACCGCATCGCCGGCCGGCTGAAGAACGACGTGATCTCGCAGCCATTGATCCTGCAGGCCTTCCATCGCGCCGCCAGCGCCACGCCCGAGATCAGCCTGGGCCTCAAGGCCGACATCAACGCCGTGTTCGACCGCGACCCGGCCTGCGAGCGGCTGATCGAGCCTTTCCTCTACTTCAAGGGCTTCCACGCATTGCAGGCGCACCGGCTGACGCATTGGCTGTGGGGGAATGGCGAGCGGGACTTTGCGTTGTACTTGCAAAGCCGCACGTCGGAGGTGTTCCAGACGGACATCCATCCCGCGGCGCGCATCGGACATGGGATATTCCTCGACCATGCCACCGGGCTTGTGGTGGGCGAGACCGCGGTGATTGGGGACGACGTTTCGCTGCTGCAGGACATCACGCTGGGCGGGACCGGGAAGGACTCCGGCGACCGCCACCCGAAGATCGGGCGCGGCGTGATGATCGGCGCCGGGGCCAAGATCCTCGGCAACATCGAGGTCGGCGAGCAGGCGCGGGTCGCAGCCGGCTCGGTCGTGCTGACCCCCGTGCCGCCGGGCGCCACCGTGGCCGGCGTGCCGGCCCGCATCGTCCGGCGGGCGTCCGTGGGCGACCCGTCCCGCAGCGCGGACGAGGTTTTGCGCGAACTATCCTATGCCAGCTTCGACTACACGATATGACGCCTGCGGCGGAGCCGGCTAGCGCCGCCGGCGGAGCTGGTCGAAGTAAACGATCAGGATGATCAGCCCGCCGGTGATGATGAGCTGCCAGAACGGGTTGACGTTCAGGAGGTTCGCCCCGTTGGCGATGGTGGTCAGGAGGAAGCTGCCGAGCAGCGGCCCGTACACGCTGCCCACCGCGCCGAACAGGCTGGTGCCGCCGATCACGGTCGCGGCGATGGCCTGCAATTCCAAGCCCTGCCCGGTGTTCTGCGTGCCGATGGACAGGCGCGACGTGGTCAGCACCGCCGCCACCGCAGCCAGGAACGCCGACAGGATGTAGGCGACATAGATCATCCGCGGCACGTTGATGCCGGACAGCCGCGCCGCCTCCGGATTGCTGCCGATGGCGAACAGGTAGCGGCCCCAGCGGCTGTGGTGCAGGAACACGTAGGACGGCACGGCCACCACGACGACCATCCAGAACAGGCTGGGCACGCCCAGGAAGCTCGACGGCGCAAAGGCGGTGAACGCGCCGGGCAGGCCGGAGATCGTGTTGCCGTTGGTGATCAGGAACCCGGCGCCGCGCAAGGCGGTCAGCGTCGCCAGCGTCATGATGAACGGCGGCAATCCAAGCTGCACGATGCCGAACCCGTGGAACGCGCCGATGGCGGCGCCCGTCGCCAGCGTCAGCAGCACCGCGGCGGGGATCGCCACCTGCGCCTTGAGCAGCAGCGCCAGGATGACGCTGCAAAACCCGATCACGGCACCCACCGAAAGGTCGATGCCGGCGGTGATGATGACGAAGGTCTGCCCGACCGCGAGGATCGCCACCAGGTAGGCCTGCCGCATCAGGTTGGTGACGTTGATCTCGGTCAGGAAGGTGCGGGTGCTGGCCGCAAGCGCCGCCCAAAGCAGCGCCAGCAGGCCGAGCAGGGTCAGGCTGAGCAGCAGGTTGATGCGCGACTGCGACCGCCGGGCGGCATCAAGGCGGGCCTGGTCGGCGGCGACGTCGCTCAAAGAGTGCGTCTCCCGGGTCAGGCGCCGATGGCCTGGGCGAGAATGGCCTCCGCCCCGGCCTCGCGGTGGCCGTAGCTGGCGACGAGGCGCCCGCGGCGGAACACGTGCAGCCGGTCGGCCAGCTCGTACACTTCCGGCAGGTAGGAGGAGATCAGGATGATCCCGGCGCCCTTTTGCAGCAAGGTGCCGAACAGGCGGTAGATTTCGACCTTGGTGCCGACATCGACGCCCACGGTCGGCTCGTCGAAGATGAAGAGCTGGGCGCCGTGCGCCAGCCACTTGCCGACCACGACCTTCTGCTGGTTGCCGCCCGAGAGCGACTGCGCCAGCGTCGCGCGGCTTGCGGTCCGGATGCGCAGGCCGCCGATCTGCGCGTCGGCCGCCCGCGCCTCTGCCTTGCCGTCGATGGTGAGCCGCCGAGTCAGCCGGTCATAGATCGAAAGGTTGAGGTTGGTGGACACGCCGAGGTTGAGGCACAGGCCTTGGTCCCGCCGGCTTTCCGGCACCAGCGCCATGCCGAGCGCAATCGCCTCCCGCGGCGAGCGGATCGTGACGGCCCGGCCCTCCCACAGCACGCGCCCGGCGATGTGGGGATGGCGCCCGAACAGCGCCTGCACGAACTCGCTGCGCCCGGCGCCGATCAGGCCGTACAGCCCGACGACCTCGCCCCGGCATACGTCGATGGAAACGTCTTCGAAACCCGGGCCGGACAATCCCTCGGTCGCGACCAGCTCGGGGCCGGGCGGCACGGAGTCCTTGTGGTAAATCTGCTCGATGGAGCGGGCGATCATGCCGCGGATCAGCCGGGCCTCGTCGGTCTCCGCCACCCGCTCGGTGCTGACCAGCGCGCCGTCGCGCAGGACGGAGACCCGGTCGGCCAGCTCGAACACCTCTTCCAGCCGGTGGCTGATGTACACGAGCGTCACGCCGTCGCGTTTCAAGCGGCGGATCAGGGCGAAAAGCTGCGCCGCTTCCTGCCGGGTCAGGTAGGCGGTCGGCTCGTCGAAGATCAGGAACCGGGTGCCGCGCATCGCCGCGCGGGCGGTGGCGACGAGCTGCTGCTGGCCGATGGTGAGGGTGGACAGCACGACGCCCGCCGGAATGGCGAAGCCCAATTCGTCCAGCACGCGCTGGGCTTCCCGCTCCATGCGGGCCTTGCGCATGACGCCCCAGCTCGACTGCTCGTGGCCCAGGAACAGGTTGGCCGCGACCGAGAGGTGCCGGCACAGCACGACCTCCTGATGCACCGCGTTGATGCCGAGCGCCATCGCGTCCTGCGGCCCGGCGAACTCGACGGGGCGGCCCTCCCACAGGATCTCGCCGCCGGACTTGAGGTGAACGCCGGTGAGCAGCTTGATCAGGGTCGATTTGCCGGCCCCGTTCTCGCCGACGATGGCGTGGATCTCGCCCGCCTCGAAGGCAAGGTCCACCTCCCGCAGGGCGTGCGTGCCGGTGAAGCGCTTGTCGAGGCGGCGGAGTTCCAGCAGCGGCGGCACGGTGCCGCGCTCAGTTCACCTTGGGGTCCAGCAGCTCCTTGCTGCGCGCGCTGGCCATGTTCTCCTTGGTGACCGTGTTCACCCCGGTATCGACGAAGGCCGGCACTTTCTCGCCATGGCTTGCGGCCAGCGCCGTTTTGATGCCGTCGTAGCCCATGCGGTACGGGTCCTGGACGATCAGGGCGTAGATCACCCCGTCGCCCAGGAACTTCACCAGCTTCTCGTCATTGTCGAAGCCGATCAGCGCGATCTTGCCGCCCAGCTTGTTTTCGTCGATCGCCTGGCCCGCGCCCTGCGCCATGATGAGGTTGGAGGCGAACACGCCCTTCAGGTCCGCATTGGCGGTGAGCAGGTCGGTCATGATGTTGAGCGCCGTGGTCGCCTGCCCGTCCGCCACCTTGTCGGCCACGAGCTTCAAGCCCGGGTACTTCGCCAACTGCTCCTTGAAGCCCTGGGCGCGCTGGTCGAGCGAGCCGACGCCGGGCAAGGAGGTGATCAGCGCCACCTCGCCTGCGACCTTGCCGCCGTTCTTGGCGCCGATGCCCTGGGCCAGCGCGTCCGCCGCCGCCCCGCCGCCCGCCCCGGTGTCGGTGGTCAGGAAGGAGGTGAACGCCTTGCTGTCGGCGCCGCTGTCGATGCCGATGACCTTGACCGACTTGGCCGCGGCGTCGATGGGCTTGCCGAGGGCTGCGAACTGCGTCGGCGAGATGACGACGGCGGCGGGCTGGCCCGCGACCGCGTTCTCCAGGATCGAGATCTGGCCGCTGATGTCGCTCTCGCTCTGCGCGCCGAGTTCCGGCACCTTCACGTGCAGGTCCTGCCCGGCCTTGCGCGCGCCGGCCAGCACGATCTGCCAATAGAAGCTGGT
>CAXUIQ010000068.1:0-11735 GCA_964250815.1 uncultured Acetobacteraceae bacterium | reverse complement strand
CCCTCGAACAGCCCGCGCGTGTTGCCCTGGCGCACGAAGTTGGTGAGGTCGGGGCCGAACAGCACGTTGAAGATGCCGTCGGGCTTGGCGCCGGCCAGCGCCTGCACCGTGGCCCCGGCGTCGATCTTGCCGAGCGCCGGCAACTGGTCGGCGACGAACTCCACGTCCGGCCGCTGCGCCTTCAGCAGCGTCTTGAACCACCGCACCGCCGATTGGCCGTACTCGTAGTTGGGCGCGACGGTGGCCCAGCGCGTCGCCTTGAGCTTCGCCGCCGCCGGCAGCAGCATCGCCACCTGCATATACGTGGACGGGCGCAGCCGGAAGCAGGTGGGCGTGCCATGCTCCCAAACCAGCGCGTCGGTCAGCGGCTCGCCCGCGACGTACAGCTTGCCGTTGCGCGCGGCGAAGTCGCTCAGCGCGAGGCCCACGTTGGACAGGAAGCCGCCCGCCAGCAGGTCCACCTTGGCATCCGACAGCAACTCGCCCGCGAGTTGCGTCGCCGTTTGCGGCTGCCCGGCGTCGTCCCGGCTCAAGACCTCGATCCTGCGCCCGGCCACGCCGCCTTGCGCGTTGATCTCGTCCACCGCCACCTGCCAGCCCTGGCGGTACGGCACGGTGAAGGCCGGCACGGCGGTGTAGCTGTTGATCTCGCCAATGCGGACCGGCGGGCTGCCCTGGGCGCGCACGGCGGCCGGCGCCGCCAGGCCCGCGGCGGCCGTCCCGAGCAAGACCCGTCGTGTCAGCATGTCCGCCCACCCATGGCGCAGGAGGTGAATGAGTTCATTCGCGTGCATCCAATCCATCGGCTGCCGCCCATGCTGTCAAGCCAATAGCTTGCCGTCTTGACCACGCGCGCCGGTTCTGGTCCGACTGGGCGCCATGACCGAACCGAACCCGCTGCTCGCGCCCTGGACCACGCCCTTCGGGGTGCCGCCGTTCGACCGCATCCGGCCGGAGCACTTCGAGGGCGCGTTCGGGCACGCCGTGGGCGAGCACCTGCAAGAGCTTGCCGCCATCGGCGCCGATCCCGCGGAGCCAAGCTTCGCCAACACGGTCGAGGCCATGCAGCGCAGCGGACGCCTGCTGGCCCGGATCAGCATGGCGTTCTCCAACCTGGTGGTGAGCCTGGGCGGCGACGCCTTGCAGGCTGTCGATCTGGAGATGTCGCCCAAGCTCGCGCAGCACGGCACCCAGGTCGCGCTCGACCCGGCTCTGTTCGCCCGCGTGGACGCGCTGCACCGCCACCGCGACGCGCTGGGCCTTGCCGAGGACCAGCGGCGGCTGCTGGAGCGCGTGCACCTCGGCATGGTCCGCAGCGGCGCGGCGCTGGGACCCGACGAGCGGGCGCGGATGGGCGCGATCTCCGAACGCCTCGCGGTGCTGCACACCCAGTTCGGCCAGAACGTGCTGCACGACGAAAAGGCGTGGCACCTGCCGCTTGCGGAGGCGGACCTCGACGGCCTGCCGGATTTCGTGCGGGAGACGGCGCGGCAGGCGGCGGCGGAGCGCGGGATGCCGGGCCACGTCGTCACGCTGTCGCGCTCCTTGATCGAGCCGTTCCTGACCTTCTCCGCCCGCCGCGACTTGCGGCAAGTGGCGTATCAAGCTTGGGTCGCCCGCGGCGCCCATCCGGGTCCGCACGACAACCGGGCGCTGATCCCCGAAATCCTGGCGCTCCGCGCGGAGCGGGCACGCCTGCTCGGCTACCCGGACTTCGCCGCGTTCCGCCTGGCGGACACCATGGCCGGCACGCCCGAGGCGGTCGAGGCGCTGCTGGCCGAGGTTTGGGAGCCGGCGAAGCGCAAGGCCGCCGCGGAGCGCGACCGGCTGCTGGCCGCGGCGCGCGGCGAGGGGTTCAACGGCGCGCTGGCTCCTTGGGATTGGCGCTACTACGCGGAAAAGGTGCGCTGTGCCGATTACGAGATCGACGCCGAGGAGCTGAAGCCGTATTTCGTGCTGGAGAACATCGAGCAGGCGGCATTCGACACCGCGGCCCGGCTGTTCGGCCTCCGTTTCACCCTGCGCCCGGAGGTGGCCCTCTACCATCCCGACGTGCGCGCCTACGAGGTGCGGGACGCGGCCGGGCACGTCGGCCTGTTCCTGGCCGACCCCTTCGCCCGGGCGGACAAACGTTCCGGCGCGTGGATGAGCAGCTTTCGCGACCAGGAAAGCCTCGATGGCCCGGTTGCCCCGGTCATCGTCAACAACAACAACTTCGCTCGTGCCGAGCCGACGCTGCTCAGCTTCGACGACGCGGAAACGCTGTTCCACGAGTTCGGCCATGCGCTGCACGGGCTGCTCAGCCAGGTGCGCTACCCCGCGCAGTCCGGAACGTCCGTCCGCCGCGACTTCGTGGAGTTCCCGTCGCAGGTGTTTGAGCATTGGCTGTCGGTGCCCGGCACGCTGCGCCGTTATGCCCGGCACCAATCGACCGGCGAGCCGATCCCGGACGCTTTGATCGCGCGCCTGCTGGCGGCCCGCGGGTTCAACCAGGGGTTCGCCACGGTGGAGTACGCGGCCTCCGCCCTGATCGACATGGCGCTGCACAGCCACCCGGACCCGCGATCGTTGGACATCGACGCCTTCGAGCGGGAGTTCCTCGGGCGCATCGGCATGCCGCCGGAGATCGGCATCCGGCACCGCCCGGCGCATTTCCAGCACCTGTTCGCCGGCGGCGGCTATGCGGCGGGCTACTACTCCTACCTTTGGTCGGAGGTGCTGGAAGCGGACGGGTTCGAGGCATTCGAGGAAGCGGGCGATCCGTTCGACCCTGCGTTGGCCGCGCGGCTCCGCGCGCTGCTGGGAGCGGGCGACACGCAGGACCCGATGCAGCTCTATGCCGCCTTCCGTGGCCGCGCGCCCAGCACGGCGGCCCTGCTGCGCAGCCGCGACCTGGCGGCGTGAGCTTCGCCACGCGCGACCGCCCGCACCGGGCCTGACTGGGACTGCGGCGCTGGCCAGGCCGGCGGGGACCCAGTGCGTTCCTTGGCGCGATCCTGATCTTCTGGTTCAGGACGGTCCCGGTGATTTACGATAGGTTCTTGAAACGAACCGGCGTCGGCTTTTTCCCAAGGTGGTCCCATGCTTCCCTTGCCCCATGACCCGCCGCTCCGTTCCGTCCGCTTCGAGGTGTTGGCGGACGCCGAACCGGGCCTGGTTTCTCGTGCGCTGATCCCCTTTTCCCGGCGCAACCTGATCCCTGACCTGGTGCGCATGCAACGCCGGGGCGCGTCCATGCTGATCGAGGTCAGGGTGGATGCCATGCCGTCGGAGATGCTGCACCTGGTCGAGGGCAACCTGCGGCAGATCGTCGGCGTGCAGCGGTTGGTGGTTGTGCTGTGCGCCGAGCAGCGAAGGGCCGGATAGGAAGCCTACAAGCCGCCGCACCTGGGCTTGCAGCAGCACCGCTGCCGTGACCCGCAAAGGAGCGGTGTCCTGCTGGGCCTGCCCCGGCGGGCATCCGTGCGGGACGCTTTCCATGTCCCGCACGGATTACGGCGCCGTCCGGATCGAAAGGGAGGTGTCCGACCCGGAAGCGCCGTGCAGCACCTTGCGAATGGTGGGCCGAGGAGGATTCGAACCGCCGACCTCGCGCTTATCAAGCGCGTGCTCTGAACTCCGCTGAGCTATCAGCCCACCGCCTTATATCAACATCGAAATGTATAATCAACCTCTGAGAGTCGCCGGACTCCCTGGTCGAGCGCCCTGGACGCCGGCGGCTGCATGGGCGGCGCCCTGGTTCCGGTCACGGGCGGGGTGCCGATGTTCTGAGCCGGGCCGGCCTCAGCAGGGCATAGCCACGCCGGACAGGCGTTCGCATTCCGCGAGGAGACGCTCTTGCAGCTCCGGCGTCCTCGTCGCTCCATGCGGCTTGCGCAGTTGTTTGTGGTAGAAGTACTGGCCCGTGACGGCCGCCGCCGGGTCGTCGCTGACCGCGAGCCATGCCTGGGTCCGGTGCGCGGCGTCCAGGTCGCCCGTGGCCCGCGGCCCGCCCATCTTGGTGGCCACCCAGCCCGGCTCCAGCGCGTTGGACAAGGTGCCCGGCCAGCGGCGGGCCACCGCAAAGGCCAGCAGCACGTCGTGCAGCTTGGTGTCGGAGTAGGCTTGGTTGCCCCGCCACGGGCGGCGCTCCCACGTGAGGTCCGCAAGGCTTGTGTCGCCGCGCCGGTGCAGTTCGGAGCTGACATAGACCAGCCGCTTCGGCCGCCGGATCAGCGCGGTCAGCAAATAGGGCGCGAGCGTGTTCACGGCGAAGACGTGGGCCAGGCCGTCCTCCGTGGCGATGCGCTGCCGTTCGCGGAAGCCCACGGCCGCGTTGTGGATCACGGCGTCGAAGGTTCCGAGGGCGTTGGCCGCCTCGGCGAGCCGCCGGGTCTGGGCGATGCTCGAAAGGTCGCCGATGAGGACGGCGGCAGCCCCCGGCACGGCGTCCATGGCCGTCCGCCCCCGTGCCGCGTCGCGTGCGTGCAGGACGACTTCGTGCCCTTCCTCGACCAGCAGGCGGGCGGCCATGCGGCCCAGGCCGTCCGAGGAGCCGGTGACGAGGATGCGCGCCATGGCGGGGTGTGCTCCTTCGAGTCTCAGCGTGCGCGGTAGAGGTCCTTGAAATCCTCGTAAGTGAATGGCCGGCCCGGGCCGTCGATGTCGTAGTCAGCCATCATCTGATCCGCGCTGGCCTTGATGCTTTGGAGTTCGGATCGGGTGAGCGGGACGACGTGGATGTCGGCCATCCTCGACTCCCCGCGCAAGGATTCTGCGACCGTCTCGTGGACGGGAGCGCCCGGGAAAAGGATCGTGCGCAGCCCGAATGTGGTGCTCAGGGAAGAAACCGGCGGCACCCTGGGAAGGACCGAGCTGAACAGCATGGGTTCAAGCGGCGGCGCATTGCTTCTGACATCCTCTCCCGCGAACGCCAGGTAGGCATCGTTGAAGTCCCACGCCGCGGGGCATTGCAACGCACGCTGGATCTGCACGGCCCGGACGATGACGTTCTCGACGGATGACACGAAGCCATATTGGTTTTCCGTGCGTACCTGCAAAGCCCTGTGGCCGGGCTTGGCATAAACGGAGAAGCCCCCCTGGCAGCCTGGAAACTCGCTTTCGGCTGACCGTGCCTCGAAGCCATGCTCCAGGAGGCGCAGCCGGAGGAAGTACTCGTCGTTGAAGTACGTGCTGACCACGAGCACCTGCGGATCGGCGTCCGCCTTTGCGGCAAGCTGGTCCATCTCGTGCAGCGAGTTCGCCACCGAGGCTTGCCAACGGAACCATATCAGCGGCATCCACAGCCGGCCGACCGTGGCGTGCGGCCCGTCCCTGACGAAGGTGTCGGGGGGAACCACGGACACCACGACAAGCCCGCTTGCGACTGCGATGCCGAGGCGCCGTGGCCACCCCCGCCCGTGAAGAAGCTCCGACAAGCACTCCAACCCGCGCCCGATGTGCACGAGGTAGAACGGCGCGAGCAGGGGATAGAGGTACCGCACCTCGGTGGAAAGCCGGAGCACGGCGATGCCGAGGATGAATGCCGGGTAGGCCAGGAACAGCAAGCTCCAGCGCAAGTCGAAGCTGTCCACAAGATGCCGCTTCACGTTCAGCGCGACCCCGATGCAGAGCAGCACGAAAGCCGGCACGCCGATGAACAGCATGAAGATCGTGACGCGGAACACGATGCCGATCCGCGGCGGCACGAAATGGGCCGGTATGTGCAGCGCGCCGAGCAGCGTCGCGCCGGTGACCGCGTAGGCCGCAGCGGAGACGAGCAGGAACCCGGCGGCCACCGCGAGGCCGCGGACGAGCAGTGGCGCCAGCCGGCCATGTTGCACCCAAACCAGCCCGGCAACCGCCGGGCAGAGCGCGAGGGCATCGGTGCGGCAGAGCGCGGCGGCGCCGAGCAGGACCCCGGATGCCGCGCAGGCCGGGACCGAGCCGGACCGCGACACGGCGGCAAGCGCGGCCACGCCCAAGGCCGCGGAGATGATGTTGTCGTTGAAGAACGACCCGATATCGACCAAGCCCGGCATGGCGATGAAGCCGGCTGCGCAGGCTGCGACGCCGAGCCTGCCCCAACGTGCGGCAACCACCACGGAGCTTGCGGCGAGCAGCAGGAAGCTTGCGATGACGAGGCCGCGGAACCCAGCGTCGCCAGGGTGTCCGAACAGGCGGTCGATGGAACTCAGGAACAGGATGATCCCGGTCCGCGTCGCAAAGAGGTATTGCACGATGATGGGCGTGATGGGGTCGAGGTCCGCGAGCTTGCCCTGCTCCCAAGCAAGGGCGATCGACCGCAGGTTCGCCGTGTAGCCCTCAAGGTGCTGCGAAAACAGGACGGGGCTGACCAGGTAGGCGGCGACGCAGGCCGCAAGCGCCCTCCAAAGCCACCTGCTGCGCACCCAGGACTCTTCTGGCCGCTTCTCAAGGCTTAACGCCTGCTGACTTGGCATAGGCATTCCGTCGCTCGGGTCTTCGGGACAGTCCGGGGGCTTGCTGGGCTGGCGGAGGCGAAGGGCGCTACCCGCCTCGCCCTTCCAGAGCCTGCGCCGCCCGCAGGGCGGCAGCGGGCGGGGCGCGCACGAACTCCTCGACCTGCGCCGGGGTTCCCAGCAGGCCCACGTCGTCGAGGCCGAGCCGGGCGATCCTGACCTCGCCGCCGTCAAGGATGATCTGGTTGTATAGCGGCGCGACGTAGCGCTCGCCCTTCTCCTCGCGGCCGCCCGTCCCGAAGTAGGCGGCGTAAGCCTCGGCATAGAGCGACGCCGAGCGGAACCAATACAGGCCCACGGTGGCATGGGGCGAGATGCGGGCCTTCTCGCGCAATTCCAGCACCCGCCCGTCCTCGCCGAGGCGCGCGAACGACCAGCCTTCGCCAAGGCCCGGGAAGCAAGGCACCCAACCGTCGCACCCGTCCGGCACCAGCGAGGGACCGACCCGGTCCGCGCGGACGAAGGTGTCGATGTTGAACACGGCGAACGGCAGGCCGGGGGCGGCCGCCTCCGCAAGCATCAGGGCCGTCGTCGCCTGCCCGTCGGTGGGCGCGTCGAGTTCCAAGAGCTGATCGACGGCGATGCCGAGCCGCGCGCAGCGCCCGCGGATGAAACCGGCCGCCGCGTCGGCCCGGCGCACGGCGAAGGAGAAGCGCCACCCGGCCTCCTTGAAGCCCTCCAGCGCCGCCATGGACCAGTCGAACAGCGGCAGCCCGAGCGCCTCGATCCGGTACTTCGGCTGCGTGTAGCCCGCCTTGGCGAAGCGCGAGCCGAAGCCGGCCATGGTGACGGCGACTACTCCTGGCATTGCCCGTCCTCCGCCAAGCGGTCCCGCGCGCAGATCCGGTCCAGTTCGTCCAGCGGATTCTCGACGAACTCCCGCGGACGGACCGAGCGGTCGTCGATGTAGAAGCCGTTGTCGCCGGGCCAGGGCTTGGCGACGTGGACCTCGTGGAACGGCACGTCGTGGCGTTGCAGCCATTCGATGATCACCGGCAGGACGCGGGCGTTGATCTCGCCGGCATTGCCGTCGTGGCTGCGCATGCCGCGGGCCGACTGGATCACGATGCGCCATCCCTCGGCGGCCATGCTTTGCAGCCGGGCCAGCAGCAGCGGTTCCGGCTGCAGGTCCCGGTAGCTCTGGCGCGGCCCCTTGATCGGGCACAGCGTCCCATCGAGGTCCACGACCAGCACCTTGGTTCCGGCGATCATCGTGCAGCCTCCAGGTCTTGGATGAGCTGGCAGGCGATCAGGGCGAACCCGGCCAGCTTGCGCGGATGGTCCATGTGCAGCGGCAGCATCGACATGAACAGTGACAGTTCATAGGCGCGGACCACGAACAGCGGGTGCTCCTCCTCGATCCGCTCCCGCAGGATGTCCCGGCCCCAAGGGGGCGGGCCGCCGTTGTCGAGCGTCAGTTGCAGCCTGAGTTCGGCGTCGAGCGCGCAGTCGAACAGGTCGTTGTTGACGAAGTCGTAGCCGCCGATAGCCGAGTGGCTGAACTTGGCCAGGTCGTAGAGCGGGTGCATCCAGGCCTCGTCCAGCGTGCGGGCGCCCCGGGGGTCGATCAAGCGGAACATGCCGATGCGCCGGTCGAACAGGATGTTGGAGAAGCACGGGTCGCCGTGGCCGATGGCGAGCGCGGAGGACGGGTCGCGCCGGATGGCTTCCCGGACCAGCGCGTCGGCCCGCGCCTGCATGGCCCGCAACCCGCCGAGCGGGCCGGACGCTTCCAGCACCCGGTCGAGCCGGCGGCCCACGTCGCTTCCCAGGCATTCCGCCAGGCGCTCGTTCATCTTGCCCAGGATGTCGCGGGCTGCCTGCTCCCGCAGGGCGGCGACGCCGACCTCCTTGCCCGGGCGCGCGTGGATGAAGTCGAAGAACCGGTCCACCAAGGTGGCGAAGGAACGCTCGTCGAAGGCGAAGTGGATGAATTGCAGCGCCGCGTCGGGGACG
Organism: uncultured Acetobacteraceae bacterium; assembly: GCA_964250815.1. GTDB lineage: Bacteria > Pseudomonadota > Alphaproteobacteria > Acetobacterales > Acetobacteraceae > CAHJXG01. The sequence goes on along the minus strand of CAXUIQ010000068.1, from coordinate 3,300 downwards.
TTGAGGCGCTCCATCGAGTAGCCGGCGCGCTCCTCGTCCTCCTTGAAGTCGAAGGTGGGCAGCAGGAAGGCTTTCAGCCGCTCCGGCACCACATGGAAGAAGCCGTACTCCCGCGCCATCTTGGCCCGGTTGGATGACGATTTGCGGAACACGGCGCCGACCCGCGCGGTGGTGTTGAAGTGCCGCGCCTCGGTCGCGTCGCCCATGAAGGCCAGGAACGCCTCCGGTCGGCGAAGGTCCACGAAGCCGAAATGGTCGAGCATGGTCGGATGCTCGGCGGCGAGGCTGATGGCAAGCTCGCGGATGTTGGCCGGGCCGCGGGCGCGGAGCAGGGCGATGGCGTCGGGCGCGGTCAGGATCGCGGCCGCGTCGTCGTCGAACACCGGGGCGAGCAGCATGGACTGCAGGATGTAGCGGCCCTTGTCGATGGCGGCCGGCAGGCCGCCGGGCCGGGCCGGCATCAGGAAGGACGGCAGGCGCAGGAAGGTGTGGTTCGGCTGGCTGTCCTCGATCAGCTCGGCCAGGTGGTGGGCGTCGCGCTCGTCGATCAGGTGGAACAGGTCGGTCGCGCCGCCCTCCACGCAGGACCGCCGGACCTCCTCCCCGAGCGACAGGCGCTTGCGCAGGATGCCCGAGAACCGCGTGGCGCCGATGATGGCGTTGATGTCGGGCGGCGGCGTGCGCCGGTCGTCGTAGATGACGGTGACGGAACGGTTCATAGCGTCTTGGCTGTCACGCGCAGGTGCAGCCGCCGGGTCCGCCGGGCCGAGAAGGACGGCGCGGCGGCGGGAACGTTGCGGAGCGGGGAGCGGATGCGGGTGAGGTAGAGGGCGGTGGCGGCCGCCCAGAGCGGGAGCAGGGTGAGTAGGCAGGCAAGGGTGTACAGGCCGACCACCTGCGGCGTCGTGCCGTCCGCGACCTGGGGGAACAGGGTCCGGGCGAACAGCGACGGCAGGAAGGAGCCGGAGCCGACCACCTGCTGCGCCAGCAGCACGAGCATGCCGCTCTCGATGACCCAAATCACGGCGGAGATGAACAGCAGCAGCAGGAAGTTGCCCCGCAGGCGCTCCCGCGCGCTGCTGACCGCAAGCCGCGCCGCATCGACGAGGCGGAGCACGCGCCGGGCGCGCGGGGCCGAGTGGTTCTGCAGGATGTAGGCTTGCAGCGCCTCAAGGCAGCCGGGCGCCACGAGCACGACGAACAGGCCGAGCGCCGTGGCCAGGGCGAGGAGGCCCGCGATGGGCACGGCCGCGGGCGCGATCCGGCCGCTGGCGCCGGCCACCGACGCCAGCGCCAGCAGGAGGATGAGGGCGTCCAGCATCCGGTCCAGCAGCATGATCAGCAGCGAGCCGCCCGGGTTCCGGGACAGCCAGGCCAGTTGCTGCCAACGATACAGTTCGCCCAGCTTGAACGGGACGATGAAGGACACGGGCGCCGTGTAGAAGTGCAGGAGAACGACGGTCCGGACGTGCATGTTGAGCGCCGGCGCTGCCAGCAAAGCCAGCCGCGCCGCGCGGAGGACGTGGGCCGCGCCGTAAAGGACGGCCGCCGCAAGCACCGCCGCCCAGGCCCCACGCAACGCGCTGGCCGCGCCTAGGATCTGCGGCGGCGTGAAAAGGGCGACGGCGGCCAGAGGAAAGGCGACCAGCAACATGCGCGTGCCCGGCCTGACCGTTCCATGCGGCCTTGCGCCCGGTGTCGCCCGCGAGAACACGCGATGGAACTGTTCAGGCCTGAACTTCATCCGGCACTGATCCGTCCGGCGTCGCACGTGGCGGCTGCCTGGCGCATCCAGTCCGGGTAGCTGCGTCCACTCTGCGGCCTGGTCATCCGTGAACCTTGGTTGGCGTGTTTCGGCGGAAGAATGCGTCGCTGCGTCGGTCGGAAACTCGTGCGGAGTGGCCCAACCTACGCTCTCTGGTTGCATTCCAGTCCAGAGAATTGCCTGATTTTTATGATTTCGCAGGTTTTGGCCCGCAGCCGACGGACGTTGGGGACGGCATGTCTCTAAGCGATGGGCAGAGCTGGGTTCACCGCAACAGGCTTGAACGGTTTGTGATGGCTGCAACGGCAGCTTGCCGCTCCTCGGGCGTCTGCGGCATGTCCAGGGCAGCCGACACGCGGCCCAGCGGCAGCACCGCCACGGAGATGCCGGCAAGCGCCGACGCCATGCGGGGCACGAGCGGCGGCGGCTCGCCCTGGGCCGCCGAGAACACGGCGCCCGGCGCATCGGGCGCGGCCGACGGCCGGTCCAGCAGTCCCGAGTTGACGACCATCGCCTGGCCGGCGCCGGGCCTCGCCGCCTGCACGCATGGCAGGCCCACGTCCTGCCAAGTCACCCCCTCGCTTTGGTGCAGGAACGGGATGTGGGTCCGGATGAGCAGCACGGCGGCCGAGCCGCGCACCCAGCTCTCCGCAATGCCCCGGCACGCCTCCGGCTCCCCGCCGGGCGAGGGGGCGAACCCACGCTCCAGCAGCAGCAAGGCGGTCAGCCGGTCTCCTGTCCAGTAGCCGGTGACGATCACCGGGTCGGGCAGGGCCGCCGCACGCTCGATGCCCTCCGCCACCGCCGCCTGGCCGTCACGCAGCCGTCCTTGCCACCACAAGGTCGGGATCGGGTTCCAGGCCCGGCCCAGCACGAGCCGGGGGCCTTCGTCGTCCGCCGCCAGCGACAGCTTCAGCCCCGGCGGCGGGGGCACGAGCCAGGCCGCAAGCCCGGCAGCCAGCCCGGCCAGCGCCGCCAGCCGCGCCGGGCGGGGCAGGGAGCCGACCGATCCCAGCCCCTCCGCCATCGCCAGGAGGACGAAAGGCGAGAGGGGCAGCAGGTAGCGCTCCTCGACCAGTTGCGACCGATAGGCCGCGACGTAGAGCAGCGGGACGGCCACGGCCAGGCCGAGGTCCCGCCACCGCCGCCGCCGGGCAAACGAGGCCACCCCCAGCAGCCAAGCCACCCCTCCCAGCGCGGTGACGCCATGCAGCAGGGTGAGAACATCGTTGTGCAAGGGCCGGTGCGGCCTGTCCCACAGTAGCGTGGCCCGGCCCACCGCCGCGAACGTGTCCCCGAACGACAGGCCGAGCAGCCGGTACACGGCCACCGGCACGGCCAGGACGAGCACGCCCGCGATGCAGGCCCGGGCCGCCCGCGCGCCCCAACCCTGCACCTCCGTCAGCAGCAGGATGGCAAAGGCCGGGGCGATCAGCGCCGCATCGAGCCGCACCAGCACGGCCGTGCCGAGCAGCAGCCCCGCCGCCGCCGTCCTCGGCAGGGTCGGGCGGGTCCAGAACAGCAGCAGGGCCAGG
>CAXUIQ010000067.1:0-11746 GCA_964250815.1 uncultured Acetobacteraceae bacterium | reverse complement strand
ATCCACGACTTCGACCTTGCCCGCTTCATGCTGGGCGACGAGCCGACCGAAGTCTTCGCCACCGGCAGCGCGCTTGTTGACCCGACCATCGGTCCCGAGTTCGGCGACCTCGATTCGGTCATGGTGGTCATGCGCACGGGGGACGGCAAGCTTTGCCACATCAACAACTCGCGCCGGGCTTCCTATGGCTACGACCAGCGCGTCGAGCTGCATGGCAGCGAGGGCATGCTCAGGGTGGAGAACCGGAAGGAGCACGAGTTCCGACGCTTCGGCAAGACGGCGACGGAGGTGGCCGAGCCGTACCTGAACTTCTTCACCGAGCGTTACAGGGAGGCCTACGAGGCGGAGATCGCGGCCTTCGTGTCGGCGGTGAGGGACAAGACGCCCGTCCAGTCCACCTTCGACGACGGCTACCGGGCCTTGGTGCTGGCCGAGGCCGCGCTTGCCTCGGCAAGGAGTGGTTCGGCCGTCAGGGTCGAGTCCAACGGCTGAACCGCCGGACGCCGCCCATCCTCCGGAAGGGAGACACGACGATGGCCAGTGACGGTGCGGGTGAGGGACCGGTCGGGTCCAGGCGTTTGCGCCTCGGCATGGTCGGCGGCGGCCAGGGCGCCTACATCGGCGGAATCCACCGGTTTGCCGCGCGCCTCGACGGGCACTACGACCTCGTGGCCGGCGCGTTCGACATCGACGCCGCGTGCGGCCACGCATTTGCGGCTGAGAACCACGTGGAACCCTCGCGGTCCTACGGCGACTTCCGGGCCATGGTCGAACGCGAGTCGGCGCGTGGAGACCGCGTCGATGTCGTGGCGGTGTGCACGCCCAACCACACGCATTTCCCCATCGCCAAGGCCTTCCTGGAGGCCGGCTTCGACGTGATCTGCGAGAAGCCCCTGACCACCACGCTGGAGGACGCCGCCGCGCTTGTCGAGGTGTCCGAACGTTCGAAGCGCTTCCTTGGCGTGACCTACACCTACTGCGGCTATCCCATGGTGCATGAGGCCCGCGCCATGGTGGCCGCCGGCGCCATCGGAAAGGTCAGGGTCGTGCAAGTCGAGTACCCGCTCGAATGGATGGCGGCCGCCATCGAGCGGGGCGGCAACCAGCAGGCCGCGTGGCGCACCGACCCAAGGAAGTCGGGACGCGGAGGCAGCATCGGCGACATCGGCACGCACGCCTACCACCTCGCCGGCTTCGTCACTGGTCTTGAGCTGGAGTCCCTCTGCTCCGACCTGACGACGTTTGTCGAGGGCCGGACCCTCGACGACAACGCCCATGTCATGCTGCGCTACGCGGGGGGCGCACGCGGCCTGCTCTGGTCGTCCCAGGTGGCGGTCGGCTGCTCGAACGGAATTCGGCTCCGCGTCTTCGGGGAAACCGGCGGGCTGTCGTGGTTCCAGGAAGAGCCGAACGTGCTGGTCCACTCCCCCCTCGATGGCCGGCCCTGCGTGGTCAAGCGCGGCCGCGAAGACCTTGATGAGGGCGCGCGGCTCAGGGCGCGGACGCCGCCCGGCCATCCGGAAGGATACATCGAGGCCTTCGCCAACCTTTATCTTGGCTTCTCCGAGACGATCCGGGCGAGGCGGGACGGGCGCGAGCCGACCCGGGCGGGACTGGACGTGCCCAAGGGCTACGACGGCCTGAAGGGCGTGGCCTTCGTCGATGCGGTCGTCGATTGCCATGAGGCGCCCGAGCCTCGCTGGATCAAGCCCGCCTACGTCTGAGCCCGTCTTCGGCCGGGAACGTGGTCCTCCCTTGGTTCCGTGGGGCTCCCGCACTTTTCGTGGATCGCAGCGGTTTGGCGCCGGCCTTTGGGCACGGCGGCAGTCGTGTCCATGGAGCGAGGCATGAGCGGGCTTTGTCCCATGCCGGGCTGGGGAGCGCTCCTGGCGCGCGTGCTGGCGCTGCTGTCCCATTACCGGGTGGACCCGCACCCTCCGGAGGTGGAGCAGTGCGAGCCGATGACTGGGCAGAGGACCTGGGTGCCTATCCTTCCTGCCTGCTGCGGCCGATGCCGCAATACGGCCGTTCCGCGCCAGTGCAGCATGGAAAGCGCCGAAGCGACCCAGGGCTGAAAAGGCGAGGCAGCGGAGGGTTCGACGCGCGGCGCGGCTGCGCAGTCCGCGACAACGCGGAGCGGTCAGCGTCGCCGGGGCGGCCGGGCTTCTTTCTCGGCGCTTGGTGCCTTTTCTGCCGCGCGTTCGGCTTCCGCCACCAGCTCTCCCATGCGGTCGGCAAGCGCCTGCACAGCCGCGTCCCCGATGCCGGAGGCGAAGCGGAACACCCACTGGCTCCCGCTTCGGGTGAGCGTTCCCATGTGTCGGCCGTCGTGCGCCACATGGCGGCGTTCCACGGCCTTGACCGGCGCTCCACCACGGACCTCAGCGGCGCGCACCAGGATGGCAACCTGCTCATCCCCATCCACGGCCGCACCGCGGGCGCGGCAGGCACGGGCGTGGGCGTCCAACGCGCGCAGCAGCCGCCCGGCGGCGTCCGGGTCGGCCTCCACCGCCTCCATCACGCGGCGCGCCCGCAGCACGCCTAGCCGGCGCGGGTCTTGAAGGCGTTCGGCGATGGCGCTGGGGAAGCGGGACAAGCGCAGGTAGAGGCTGAGGGTGGAAGGGTCGAGACCGAACCCGGCCGCGAGCTCCTTGGCCGGCCGGCCCGTGCGCTGCTTCACGGCCGCGAACCAGTGGGCGCGTTCCAAGGCTGAGATGTCCTCGCGCCGCTCGTTCTCGCTGAACTGGACACGCAGCATGGAGTCGTCGTCCAGCGGACGCACGCGGGCCAGCACTTGCCGGGCCAGGCGGCGGCAGGCTTCCAGGCGGCGTCGCCCGGCCGCCACCTCGAAGCCGCACATGGGGCCGCTGCCGGGCACGCGGCGGACGGTGATGGCGTCGTTCTGGCCATTGGCCTCGATGTCGTCCTGCAGGGCCTGGAACTCCGCTTCCTCGAAGGCGCTGGCCATGCGGTCGCGCGGCAGCGGGTCCTGCACGGCGGCCGGGTCGAGGAACAGGAACTCCTCCACTGCGTCGCCTGCACGGGCTTGAGCCGTGCGGGCCTGCTGCAGTTCGCGCTCCAGCCCGGCGTTGCGGTCCTCAGTGTCGGCCAGCGCGGTTTCGAGCCGGGCGATGCGGTCGCGCAATCCTTCGGCCATGGCGCCAAGGGCGACGGTGGGCCTGTGGACACCAGCGGGCGGGGCGGGCGGCTCCTCTGCCTGCACGGCGGCCGTGCTGGCCTGGACGGCTTTGGCGAGCGCGCCGAAGCGCCCCTTGCTCACGACACGCCCTCCGGCGCGGGCGTGCGGCCCCAGGCCCGCTCGACGTCGTCCAGGATGGCCGCATTGACCGCGTTCGCGCTGGCAAGCACGCGGGCATAGGCCGTGCGGTCCGTGCTCGGCTCGTACCCGTAGATGGTTTCCTTGCCGAAGCCGGCGGTGCCCATGACCCGGGAGTGCAGGAAGGGGGCGGGAAGCACCGTCGGTCCGAACCGGTCCCGCAGCAAGGCCAGCAGCGCATCCTGGCTGCGGTCTGCCGGGTCATAGGCGGATACCAGGATACGGGTGAGGCGGATGGGCAAGGCCTGGCCCAGCGCGTCCTCCACGCCGGACATGTAGGAGGCGAGGTGGGCGAAGAACTCTCCCGTGGAAGCGAGATCCGTCATGGTGGCCCGGGTGGGCACGACCAGCCCTGTCGCGGCGTGGAGGGCTGCCGTCATCAGCATGTTCACGTCCGGCCGGGTATCCACCACGGCAATGTCGTAGCCATCCCCGACAGCGTGCAGGAAGGCAGCCAACTCGTCGAAAGGCAGCACTGGCCCGGCCGGGCCGGCGGCGCGGCGGGACAGGCTCTCCTCCGCCGCGGCCAGGGCGCCCCCGGCCGGGACCAAGTGGATGCTGGGCCAATAGGTGCGCTGGCACAGGCTGCGCGGGTCCAGGGGACCCCCGTTTTCCCGTGCAGCCGTCCAGGCTGCAAAGCTGTGGCCGGCTCCGACCTCACCGGACGGGTCCAGGCCGAACTGGGCGGTGGCGCTGCCCTGGCTGTCCAGGTCCACGAACAGCACGTGGTAGCCTTGCAACGCGAGGTATTGGGCGCAATGGACGCTGCCTGTGGTTTTGGCCGACCCGCCCTTGAAGTTGGTGAACGCCACCACGGACAGCTCCTCCCCCTGCTCCGGGCGGCGGCCCGGCCCGGCGCCGTTCAGCGCGAGGCGAAGCGCCTGCATTTCTGTGAACTCCACGCGCGTGCGCGGAGAACCTGCTGCGGCGGTGGTCAGGCCGGCGGCGGCGGCGGATGACGGAAGGGGGCGCTGCGAGGAGGTGCGCGGCTTCGGCCAGGGAGAACGAGCGCAGCCGCTCGCGTTTGTCCGGTGCGTTCTCAGCCTCGATGGCAGCGCGGCTCGCGGCGCGCAGCACGGCTGCGATGGTGCGGAACCCTTCGATCTGGCCTGCTGTCATGCTCGCGCTCCAAGGAAAGCAGGGTTGGCCCGCTTTAAACGGTGAACGACACCGGAAGTAAGGTGGCGACGTGAGCGGGCGGGGCTGGTGTGACTTGGATGCATCCAACTTCGGTGCCGTCGCGAAGCCTGCACCCATTTTCTGGGAAATGGGTGCAGCCCAGGCGGCAGCATGCCGGCTTGCAAGGGCTGTTAGCAATACGCCAAGCTTGCCGGCGTCTCGCCCCGAGGCCGCACCGCTTCGATCTCGGGCGAACCTTTCGGTTCGGCCGGCAGCTCCCACACCGCCCACTCCGCGTCCGTAACGCCTCCGGTCCCAGCATTCTCCGTCATGTCCCAAACATGGAACCAGGACTTAAACCCTAACAGAACCTAGCTGGCGGGCCATCCTCCGGATGGGCTGCTGCCGCTGGTCCGCCCGGCGGCGCTCGCGAACGGCCCCGGACGCTTGGCATGGCGTATGAGCCGGGCCACACTCGGCATATCGGAGCGGTTGTGCGAGCGCACGGCCACGATGCCGGAGGACCTCCCGCTGATCATCTTCGACGACGTCGGACCGCTGCATCCTTCCGCGCCAGCACAGACCGCTAGTCGCCAACAGGGCATGGACAAGGGAACGCGCGGTGCGGCGTTGCTGATGTCGCATACTGCTGACACCGTGCAGGCCGGGGTATCCGATGCGTCTGCCGGCCGAATTGGTGGTGCGTGCCTCCCGGGCCGCACCGCGCATCGCGTCCTTCGCCGCCGCTGAACCTTGACGCCCAGGAGTTTCCGCATGACGATCATCAACCGACGCACCTTGCTCGCCGGCGCCGCGTTCGCCGCCGGGCTGGGCGTGGCTGCCGCACCAGGCGCTTGGTCGGCCGAGCCGAACCTTGCGATGATCCAGATCAACCAGCAGGCGCTGTTCTTCAAGCAGATGCAGGAAGGCGCCGAGCGCGCGGCGAAGAAAGCCGGCGTCGCCCTGGACGTGTTCAACGCCAACGACCGCCCGACCGCGCAGAACGACGCGATTGAGACTTATATCCAGCAGAAGGTCCGGGGCCTCCTTGTTGACGCCATCGACGTGAACGGGCTGATGCCGGCGATCCAGCAGGCCGCCGCCGCAGGCATTCCGGTCGTCGCCGTGGATGCTGTCCTGCCGGCCGACGGGCCGCAGAAGGCCCAGATCGGCGTTGACAACACGAAGGCCGGGCAGCTCCTTGCCGAGAGCTTCCTGCCGTATGTGCAGTCCGCGATGGGCGGCAAGGCCAAGGTCGGCGTCGTCGGCGCGCTGAACTCGTTCATCCAGAACCAGCGGCAGAAGGCGTTCCTGGACGCCATCGCCGGCAAGCCCGGCATTGCGCTGGCCGGCGTGGTCGATGGCCGCAACATCCAGGACAGCGCCCTTTCGGCCGCCGAGACGCTGATGACCGGCAATCCCGACATGAACGTCATCTACGCGACCGGCGAGCCGGCCCTGCTGGGCGCCATCGCGGCGGTGGAGAGCCAGGGCAGGCAGGACAGCGTCAAGGTGTTCGGCTGGGACCTGACGGCGCAGGCCATCAGGGGCCTCGATGCCGGCTACGTGGTCGCGGTGGTCCAGCAGGACCCGGCCGGCATGGCGGCGGCGGGGATCGACGCCTTGGTGACGCTCAGCAAAGGCGGCGCCGTGGACCGCAACATCGCCGTTCCGGTCACCATCGTCACCAAGGCGAACGTCGCGCCGTACCGCCCGATGTTCAAGTAAGGGCCTCGATGGAGACGCTTGCGGCGCCCGCCGGCATGGGCGAACCGTCCTTTGCGCCGGACGAGGGGCGGGGGCCGGCGATGTCGCTGCGCGGCATCGGCAAGAGCTTCGGTTCGCTGACCGCGTTGCGCGGCGTCGATCTCGACCTGTTCGGCGGCGAATGCCTGGGCCTGGTCGGCGACAACGCCGCCGGCAAGTCCACGCTCAGCAAGGTCATGTCCGGCGCCTGCATCCCCGACGCCGGCAGCATCGTCCTATCCGGCCAGGCCGTGCGGTTCGCAGGCCCGGCGGAGGCGCGGGCGCGGCACATCGAGATGGTTTATCAGGAGCTGAGCCTGTGCGACACGATCGACGTCGCGGGCAACCTGTTCCTCGGACGCGAAATCTGCCGCGCGGGCTTCCTCGACACGGCGGCGATGGCGCGGCAAGGCCGCCAGATGCTGGACGCGCTCGGCATCCGCATCCCCCGGATGCGCGCCAAGGTCGCGCGGCTGTCGGGCGGCCAGCGCCAATCCATCGCCATCGCCCGTGCCGCCTCGTTCAGCCCGCGCGTGCTCCTGCTGGACGAGCCGACCTCGGCGCTGGCGGTGGCGGAGGTCGAGGCGGTGCTGGCCCTGATCCACCGCGTCAAGGCGCAGGGCGTCGCGGTGGTGCTGGTGACGCACCGGCTGCAGGACCTGTTCCGCGTCTGCGACCGCATCGCGTTCATGTACGAAGGGGCCAAGGTGGCGGAGCGCCGGATCGGCGAGACCAACCTGGAGGAGGTGGTGCGGCTCATCGTCGGCGGGGCAAAGGCATGAGCCGCACTTGGGCCATCGACGACAGCGCGCGGCAGAGCCGGGCCGACTTCCTGCTCGAACATGCCCAGGTCCTGTCGATCGCGGTGTTCTTCCTGGCGTGCTGCGCGGTGTTCGCTTCGGTCTCGCCGGTGTTCCTGCAGCCGGGCAACCTGCTCAACCTGCTGCGGCAGTTGGCGCCGATGCTGATCGTAGCAGTCGGCATGACTTTCGTCATCACCACGGGAGGGATCGACCTGTCGGTCGGCTCGGTGGTCGCGTTGACCAACGCCTTGGCAGCGATCGCCCTGGCTGCCGGGCTGCCTTGGCCGCTGGTGGCGCTGGCGATGCTGCTGCTGGGCGCGCTGGTCGGCGCGCTGCAGGGCTGGTTCGCCGCGTATCAGCAGATCCCGTCCTTCATCGTCACGCTGGCCGGGCTGTCGATGCTGCGCGGCCTCGCGCTGCTGCTGACCCAGGGCTACTCCATCCCCATCGAGGGCGTGCCGGGGTTCGTGGCCATCGGGCGTGGCTGGGTGTTCGGCGTGCCGGTGCCCGCGGCGCTCGCCATCGGGGTGGCCGTCGTCTTCCATGTCGTGCTCGGCCAGACCCGCTATGGCCGCCAGGTCACGGCGGTCGGCGCCAACGCCGAGGCGGCGCGACGGGTCGGCATGCCGGCCCGGCGGGTGGCCGCCTCGGCCTTTGTACTGACCGGCGTGACGTCCGCTGCGGCCGGGTTGATCATCGCAGCACGGCTCGGTTCCGGCTCGTCCAACGCGGCCGTCGGGTTCGAGCTTGACGCGATCGCCGCCGTGGTGCTGGGCGGCACGTCGCTGCTGGGCGGCAGCGGCACGATCATCGGCACGGCGCTTGGGGCCGTGACCATCGCCGTGATCGGCAACGGGCTGATCCTGGTCCACACCTCGCCCTTCCTGGTCCAGATCGTGACCGGCGCCATCATCCTCGCCGCCATCTGGCTCAACACCCGCGTCTTCGCCCGGCTCGCCAGCCGTCGGCGCGCGGGCGGATAAGGAGGCCCGCCATGCCCGACCTTTCGCCCGCGCATGTCGGCTCCGGCCAGGCGATGACCGTGGCCGGCCCCATCCCGGCGGCCGACCTCGGGGTGACGCTGGTGCACGAGCACCTGCTGAACGATTGCCGCTGCTGGTGGAACAACCCCCGGGATGCGCGGCGCTCCCGGCTGGCCTGCGACCCCGTGCATCCGGGCATCCTGGGCGAGCTGCGCATGGACCCGTTCGTGAACCTCAGCAACTGCACGCTGGACGACGAGCGCCTGGCGGTGGCCGAGCTGGCGGACGTGGCGGCGCTCGGCGGGCGCACCGTGGTCGATCCGACCTGCCAGGGCATCGGCCGCGACCCGCGTGCGCTGCTGCGCATCTCGCAGGCGACGCGGCTCAACGTCGTCATGGGCGGCGGCTTCTACCTGCAGGCTTCGCATCCCGAACGGGTGCGCGGCATGTCGGCGGGCGACATCGCCGACGAGATCGTGGAGGAGGCGGTCGAGGGCGTCGCGGGCACGGGCATCCGCATCGGCCTGATCGGCGAGATCGGCATTTCCGCCGACGTGACGGCGGAGGAGGAGAAGTCGCTGCGGGGGGCCGCCCAGGCGCAGCGCCGCACCGGGCTGCCGCTGATGGTGCACCTGCCCGGGTGGTTCCGCGTGGCGCACCGCGTGCTGGACCTGGTGGCGGAGGAGGGCGGCGACCTGCGCCACACCGTGCTGTGCCACATGAACCCGTCCGGCGCCGATGCCGCGTACCAGGTGGCCCTGGCCGGGCGCGGCGCCTTTCTCGGATACGACATGATCGGCATGGACTTCTTCTACGCCGACCAGGGCGTGCAGTGCCCGTCCGACGAGGACAACGCGCGTGCCATCACCGGGCTGATCGACCGCGGCTGCCTCGACCGGCTGCTGCTGTCGCAGGATGTCTTCCTCAAGATGATGCTGACGCGCTACGGCGGGTTCGGCTACGCCTATCTCCAGCGGCACTTCCTGCCGCGCCTGCGCCGTCACGGCGCCACGGAAGCCCAGATCGCGCAGATGATGGTCGGCAATCCCCGCCGCGTCTTCTGCTCGTCCTGAAACGCCGGGCGTGGAAGGGCGGCGCATCCATCTTGCCCCCTCGGCCAAGCCCGGCCACTCTCCCAGCCGGGAAGAAACGGGGCGGATCGGGACGATGCGGATTCTGGGATGGGCCGCGCTCGCGGCCATGCTGGCGGCGACCGGCCAGGCGCAGGCGCGGATCACCCGCCTTGAGATCATCCACATCGAGCCTGCATTCGGCGGCCAAGCATTCGGGGCGGCCGGCGCCTACGAGCACGTCGTCGCCGTCGCCCACGGCGAGATCGACCCGGCCGAACCCGGCAATGCCGTCATCCAGGACATCGGCCGCGCCCCGCGCAACGCCGCCGGCCACGTCGAATACAGCACGCCGGTCGAGCTGCTGAAGCCCGCCGACATGGCGCGCGGCAACGGCGTGGTGATGATGGAGGTCGTGAACCGCGGCAACAAGCTGGCGCTCGCGAACTTCAACGCAGGGGGCGCCGACAGCATCGCCGACCTCAACGCCCTCCAGTCGCCGCGGGACGGATGGCTGATGCGGCAGGGCACGACGCTCGCCTGGTGGGGCTGGGAGATGGACGGCACGCCGGGCCTCGGCCGCGTGCTGATGCCGCCGGTGGTCGCGCGCAACGCGGACGGCTCGCCCGTGACCGGCACCGTCCGCGCCGAGCTGCTGACCCCCAATCCGGTCAAGACGATCGGCTTCGCGCAGAGCGGCCAGGTCCAGGCCTACCCGCCCGACAGCTATGTCGGCTACCCCGCCGCCAGCCTCGACGCCCGGGACGCGACGCTCACGGTGCGCGCCCACGAGCAGGACCGCCGCGAGCCGATCCCGAACGGCCGCTGGAGCTTCGGCTCCTGCCCCGACGGCGGCCCGGCGGAGCCGGACCCGATGCACCTCTGCATGGCCTCGGGCTTCGAGCCTGGCCGTCTCTACGAGTTGATCTACACCGCGCGCGATCCCGTGGTCCTGGGGCTTGGGTTCGCCGCCACAAGGGATCTCGGCGCGTTCCTCGGCCATGCGGAGAAGGATGCCGCCGGCACCGCCAACCCCGTGTTCCGCCGCGACACCAGGATGATCCTCGAAGGCACCTCGCAGAGCGGCCGCATGGCGCGGACCTTCCTGCTGCTGGGCTTCAACCGGGGCGAGGACGGGCGCGTGGTGTTCGACGGCGCTTATCCGCACATCGGCGGCGGCCTGATGCCGCTCAACGTCCGCTTCGGCCAGCCGGTGCGCGCCTGGGGCGAGCAGACCGACCACCTCTATCCCGCCTACGACTTCCCGTTCGCCTACGCCAAGCAGACGGACCCGCTGACCGGCCGGACGCAGGGCATCCTCGACCGCTGCGCCGAGACGGGCACCTGCCCGAAGATCTTCCACGTCGCGACCGCGCTCGAGATGTGGGAGGGGCGGCAGTCGCTGGGGCTCACCGATCCGCTCGGGCTGCGCGACGTGGCCGACCCCGGCAACGTCCGCACCTTCATCATGGCCGGCACGCAGCACGGCGCGGCGAGCCTGCCGCTCGCGACGCAGCCGCCGTTCGGGCTGTGCCAGCAGCAGCCGAACCCGAACCCGCAGGTCTGGACGATGCGCGCGCTGCTCGCCGCCCTGGTCGCGTGGGTGAAGGACGGGACCGCCCCGCCCGCCGGTGCTGCGCCGCGCATCGCCGACGGCACCCTGGTCGCCCCCGACCGCGTGGCCCTGCCGGCGATCCCCGCCAACACCTACGGCGGCACGCCCCGCCCCGCCGTGTCGGACCTGCGCATCTACGACACGCTCCATGTGCTCGACTTCGGCCCCGGCTACCGTCCGGGCGAGAGCAGCGGCGTCATCTCGGTCGAGCCGCCGCGCGTGGGCACCGCCGCCTATGGCGTGCTGGAGGGCCAGGTCGATGCCGACGGCAACGAGGTCGCGGGCGTGCGCTCGGTGTTCGAGCAGGTGCCGATCGGGACCTATCTCGGCTGGAACCTGTTCCGCGCCGGGCGGCTTGAAGGCGGCATGTGCAACCTCCAGGGCTCGTTCATCCCGTTCGCCAGGACGAAAGCGGAGCGCGAGGCGGTCGGCGACAGCCGTCTGTCGCTGGAAGAGCGCTATCCGACGAGGGACGCCTACGTCGCGGCGATGCGCCAAGCGGCCGATGCGCTTGTGCAGGCACGGCTGCTGCTGCCCGGCGACGCGGCCGCGATCGTCGCCGCGGCCGAGCGCGACGGCATCCGCACGGGGCCTTAGCGGCAGCGGCGCGAGGGGCTGGTTCGGCCTCGTCGCGCCGCGCTCCTTTAGCAATATCGCTTGGGCTGGTCCCACCTCGGACCGCTGTGGCCGGACCGCGGTTCGCGGCCGCTTGGTTCTGGCGTGGTGTTCCCGGGCGGGTCGCCCGGCTTCCTGGGAGCGGCTGTATCTGGCACGACCGGAACGCAGGACGCGATGACCTTCGAGCGCATGGGCGCGGCAAACCCATCGGACCAGGCCATGATGGTCGAGGCCGCCGATCCGCTCCCGGACGGCCCGGACTGCTGCCCCGCCTCAATTGCAGCCGGGTTTCGCGGCCTTGCAGGCATCGGCGAGTTCCGGCGGGGCATCCTTCTTGAACACGGTTTTATAGCCTTCGAGCACGGTGCCCTGAACCACGGGCAGCGACTGCACGCCGAACCTAGCGTGGTGCACGGGTCGGGCGGTGGTGCTGAGGCGCCGGGCGACGTAGGGGG
>CAXUIQ010000066.1:0-11809 GCA_964250815.1 uncultured Acetobacteraceae bacterium | reverse complement strand
ATGCCATGATCGAGCGCTACGGCGACCACGCCGCAAACGAGCGGACCTTCCTGGCCTGGGTGCGGACGGCGATCGCGACGATGGCGTTTGGTTTCCTGGTCGAGAAATTCGACCTGTTCCTGGAAGTGGCGAGCCGGTCCCTCGCCGGGCGGGCGCCGCCGTTTGCCGGGCAGGTTGTCGGCAACGTGGCCGGGCTGGCCCTCATCGTCCTCGGTGGGGCCATGATGGTGCTGGCGGCGGTGCGCTTCCGCCAAACGGCACGGGACATAGACAGCCCGCAACGCCTGCCGGGCCGCGGCGTCCGCCTGGACCTCGCGCTCACCGGCATGCTCCTGCTCCTGGGCGCCGTGCTGTTCACCTACCTGCTCTACACGGTCCTCCGTCGGCCTTGACCGATGAGGCGTGCCTCGATCCGGCCAGGTGCGACAGGGACCGGACACCGGGGGCAAGTGGCCGCTGGCGCCCGCAACAGGCCCGCCGGCGTCGGGGCGCGGCGCCCAAAGCGCGCCGCGCCGCTGGGGTGCATGGCCCCTGCTACACCGATCCACCGTGTTGGGAGGTTCGGGAAAGGTTGGGAAAATGCAATCGCGCCGCCATGCCCGCGTCATGTAGGGTGTGCCACACCGGGCTGACCAAAGGTGCCAGGGCAGCATCCGTTCGGTCTGGCAGGCCGGCACGGGGCTGCCGCACCGGGTGCCGCCTGCCTGCACCGGATGTGCCATCGCCGGCGGGCAGGGCTTCCACATCCTGGCCATTGGCCGGCCGCGTCGCCGCGTCGCCCGCGACGGCACGCTGCCGGCGGGTCCCATGAAAGCGCACCGGATCACCAGCGTGCATGAAGCGGCCTACAGGGTTTCGTCGTCTCCGCCAGCCCGGGAACATTGGGAAACCTCAATGGCGGGGTCACGGGGCGGAAAGGTCGCATCCGGCATACACCCACTGCCAACAGTGATCGGACCCAGCCATGACCCCACGCACCCTCGTCGTTCCGGCCATCGCCGCAGCCCTGCTCGCGTTGGGCGGCTGCACCGGCCAGCGCCCGGCCACGCCTGCGACCGATGCGGTCGCGGCCCGCCCCCCGACCACAACCACGGGCTCCTCGCAGTACCAGCCCGCCAACGGCCCCGTCAGCGCGGGCGTTTCGGCCAACCCGCCCGACAACCCGACGGGATCGCAGGCCTACCAGTCACCCGACCTCGACGACAACGGCACGGCCTACAAAGCCGCCCCGCCACGGCGCGACATCGGGTCGCAACGTTACCAGCGTTCGCGTTAGCCTTGCCCTGGCTGGCTTGGGCCGTATGGGTGCGGCACGGTGGCGCCAGTGCCGCCGCCGTGCCGTGTTGCCGATCAGCGGCATCGTTTCTTCAGCCACCCTGCCCGAGGCACCCGTGAGCCGCACCGCGCCTGTTCTCGTTTTCCGTGCCGTTGCGACATGCGCGGTTCTGGGCGGCTGTGCCGGCGACCGCCCGGTGCCGCTCATGCAGCAGAACGCCCTCATGCCAAGCGTCGAGGCGCTCGACCGGACGCGCCCTGGCGCGCCGCCGATCCCTGCCGACGCGCCGCTCACGCCCGCGGACGTCGGGCTGCTCGCCGTGCAGAACAGCCCCGACCTCCGCGCCGTGCGGGCGCAGCAGGGCGTGGGGCAGGCGCAGGTGGTGGAGGCCGGGCTGCTCCCGGACCCGGTGCTGTCCGGCAACTACGGCGTCTTGCTCGCAGGTCCTGCCTTCGCCGACGCGATCGGCGCGACGCTGACCACCGACATCACCGCGCTCATCACCCTGTCCGCCCGGCGCCGCGCCGCGCGCGCCTCCGCCATGCAGGTGGACGCCAACGTGGTCTGGCAGGAATGGCAGACGATCAGCCGGGCGCAGACGCTCAGCATAGACCTGGTCGAGCAGGGACGCCTGCTGCGCCGGGTGGACGAGACGCTCGTCCTGCTGCGCAAGCGCGGCGACACCGCGGCACGCGCGCTCGCGCAGGGCAACGCCACCCTGCAGATCGTGGCACCCTTCGTGGTCGAGTTGACGGCCCTGCAAACGGAGCGCGACGCCGCGGCGCTCGCCCAGGAGCAGCGTTGGCAAAGCCTCGCGGCCCTGCTCGGCCTGCAGCCCGGCGTGCGGCCCCTGCTCTCGACGGCGCTGCGCATACCCGTGATCGGGCCTGCCGAAGCGTCGCACCTGCTCGCCACCTTGCCGCAGCGGCGGCCGGACCTGATCGCGCTCCAGCTCGGTTACCAGGCGCAGGAGGCGAACCTGCGCGCGGCCGTGCTCGCCCAGTTCCCAACGCTCTCCCTCGGCCCCAACTACGGCAACGACACCAGCCGTGTGCAGAGCCTCGGCCCGTCCGTCTCGGTGACTTTGCCCTTGTTCAACCGCAACCGCGGGCAGCTCGCGATCCAGCGCGCCACGCGGGAGCAGTTGCGCGAGGAGTACGCGGCTCGCCTTGCCGCCGCCGCGGGCGGCGCGCGGGCGCTGATCATGAACCTCGACCTGCTGGAAGGGCAGCTCAGGGCCGCCCGCGCCGGCCTGGCCCAGGCCGAGGCGCTGGCGGCGGGCGCGGACCAAGCGCTGCGCGCCGGCAACCTCGACGCGCTGAGTTACGTGCAGCTCGTGTCGGCGCGGCTGGGCAAGGAGCGGCAGGTCATCGGGCTGGAGCAGCAGGTGCTCGACCAGCGGACGGCGCTTGCGACCCTGCTTGGCGCCGGGCTGCCGCCGGTGCGGCTCGTGCCGCCCAAGGAACCGGGCCTGATATGAGGCGCACCCTCATCGCCGTCGCGCTGGCCGCAGTCTTGCCTGCCGCGGCAACGGCCCAGAATGCCGCGCCGCAGCCCAGCGTGCTCGTCACGACCGAGGTCCCGCGCCAGGGCAGCCTGCCGCGTACGCTCACGGCCTACGGAACCGTGCGGGCGGCACCCGACGGCAGCGAAACGTTGAGCCTGCTGCGCGCCGGGCAGGTCACCCGGGTGATGGTCACGCCCGGTCAAAGGGTGCGGCAAGGCGAGGCGCTGCTCACGGTCAGCGCCGACCCGGCGGCGCTCGCTGCCTACCGCCAGGCCGTCACGGCGCTCTCCCTCGCGCGTGGCGAGCGGGACCGCATGGCGCAGATGCTCGCCCAACGCCTCGCCACCCGCGACCAGCTCGCACAAGCGGACAAGGCCGTCACGGATGCCCAGGCGAACCTCGACGCGCTCAACCGGGGTGGCGGCGGCAGCGCCGAGCAGACGCTCACGGCCCCATTTGACGCCATTGTTTCCTCGCTGCCCACGGCAACGGGCGCGCGGGTCGCGCCCCAAACGCCGCTGGTGACGCTCGACCGCTCAAGCAAGCTCGTCGCCGCCGTCGGCGTCGAGCCCTCGCAGCGTGGCCTGGTCGCCCCCGGGCAGCCCGCCCAGGTCGAGCCGCTCGACGGCGGCAGCGCGGAGCCGGGCAACGTGCTGTCCGTCGGTGCGGTGCTCGACCCCGTGACCCGGCTTGTGCCGGTGCTGGTCGATCCGCCCCAGGGCGGCCGCAAGGACGCCGCCCCAGCAGAGTCCGGCGCCGGGCTGCTGCCGGGCGGCCCCGTGCGCGTCGTCGTGCAGGTCGGCGAGCTCCGGGGCTGGCTCGTGCCGCGCGACGCGGTGCAGACGGACGCCAAGGGGACCTACGTGTTCCAGGTGGACGGCGGCAAGGCGGCGCGGGTGGACGTGAGGGTCGCGGGCACCGTGGGAGGGACGACGGTCGTGAACGGTCCACTCGACCCGAGGCGGTCCCTGGTCACGAAGGGCAGCTACCAGCTCCAGGACGGCGGTGCGGTGCGCGAAGCCCCGGCGGCTGGTGCTGCCGGTGACGGGGCCGCCAAGCCATGAGCGGCGAGGTCATCCACGGCCCGGTGCCGGGCGCCGGGCGGGTCGAACGAAACAGAACCGGATGGGTGGCGCGCCACACGCGCTCGATCCTCCTCGTGGTGCTCGCGGTCGCGGCTGCGGGCGGATACTCGGCGGTGCTGCTGCCGACCGGCCTGTTCCCGATCGTGCAGTTCCCGCGCGTGGTGGTGAACGTGGATGCCGGCGCACGGCCCGCGGACCAGACCGCGCTCCTGGTCACGATCCCCTTGGAGCGTGCGGTCCGCCGCGTGCCGGGCGTGTTGAAGGTGCGCTCGACGACCAGCCGCGGCTCGGCCGAGGTCTCGCTCGACTTCCCCTGGGGCACCGACATGGTCGCGGCCACCACGCAGGTGGACACCGCCGTTGCGCAGGTGCTGCCCGCCTTGCCGCCCGGCGCGGGCTACCGCGTGCGGCGGCTGGACCCCGCGGTGTTCCCGGTCATCGCCTACTCCATGCTGTCGGAGGCCGTGAGCCCGGTCGTGCAGCACGACATCGCGCAGTACGAGATCGTGCCGCTGCTGACGGCGATCCCCGGGGTGTCCTACGTCGGCGTGCAGGGCGGGCAGGTGCAGGAGGTCCAGGTCCTGGTGGACCCGCAACGCCTGGCCGCGCGCGGCCTCGCGCTGTCCGACGTGGCGGCGGCACTTGGGAAGGCCAACGTGCTCACCGTGGTGGGCCAGATGCAGGACCATGACAAGCTGCTCCTGCTTGCGATCGACGACACCGTGCGCCAGGTCGAGCAGGTGCGGGACGTCGTGGTCCAGGGCGGTCCGGGCGGCATCGTGCGGGTCGGCGACGTGGCCGAGGTGCGGGACGGCGTGGTGCCGCAGTTCACCGAGGTGGGCGAGGACGGGGCGCCCGCGGTCCAGATCCAGATCTACCAGCAGCCGGACGCGAACACGGTCGCGATCGCGGGCGCCGTGCGCAAGGCGCTGGCCGGCTTCGAGCCGCGCCTGCCGCCCGGCGTCAAGCTGGTGAAGTGGTACGACCAGAGCACGCTGGTGACGGACTCCGCGGGCAGCGTGCGCGACGCGATCCTGATCGGCCTCGGCCTCGCCGGGCTGGTGCTGCTCGCCTTCCTGCGCAGCCTGCGGGTGACGCTCGTCGCCATGCTGGTCGTGCCGGCCACGCTCGCGGTCACGGTGCTGCTGCTCTTCTGCCTGGGCATGACGTTCAACATCATGACGCTGGGCGGCCTCGCCGCGGCCGTTGGCCTGGTCATAGACGACGTGATCACCATGGTGGAGCACCTCGCGCGGCGGGCGGGCGCGGGCGGGGACGATGGAACGTCCAGCCCCGGCGAGGACGCGGGGCTCGCGGCCGGGCGCGAGTTCCTTCCGCCGCTGACGGGGTCGAGCACGGCGACCCTGCTGGTGTTCCTGCCGCTCGCGTTCCTGTCAGGCGTCACGGGCGCGTTCTTCAAGGCGCTTTCGCTCACCATGGCGGCGGCGCTCATCATCAGCTACGGGCTGACCGCGCTCGCCGTGCCCGTGCTGACGCGGCTCATCGTGGACTTCAAGAAATGGAAAGACCCGGGCCAAGGACCGGAGGGCCGCGTCGGACAGGCGCACCGCTGGCTGCTGCAGCGCTTGTTCAAGCGGCCCTGGCTGCTCGTGGCCGGCGTCGCGCCGCTTCTGGTCCTTGGCTGGTTCGCCTACAGCCACGTGGGCAGCGGCTTCATGCCGAAGCAGGACGAGGGCGGGTTCGTGCTCGACTTCCGGTCCGCGCCCGGCACCTCGCTCATCGAGACCAGCCGCGAGCTGCGCCAGGTCGAGGCGATCCTGCGTGCTACCCCCGAGGTCGCGACCTACTCCACGCGCGTCGGCGCGGGCCTTGGTGGCGGCCTCAGCGAACCCAACACGGGCGACTTCTTCGTCCGGCTCAAGACCGGCCCGCGCCGGCCGATCGAGGCCGTGATGGCCGAGGTGCAGGACAAGGTCGGCCAGGCCGTCCCCGGCCTGCACGTCGCCACCGCCCAACTCATGGAAGACCTCATCGGCGACCTGACCGCGGTGCCCCAGCCAGTCGAGATCAAGCTGTTCTCGAACGACCCGGCGCAGCTCGCGCCGGCCGCGAAGGCCGTCGCGGCCGCCATCGCGAAGGTGCAGGGCGTGGTGTCCGTGCAGGACGGCATCGTGATCGCCGGCGACGGCCTCAACATCACCGTGGACCCGGTCCGCGCCGCGATCGAGGGCGTCGACGCGGCCACGATAAGTGCGGCCCTGCAGAGCTATCTCGCCGGCACGGTGGCCACGCAGCTCCCGCAAACCACCAAGCAGGTCGGCGTCCGCGTCTGGCTTCCGCCGGGAATGCGCCAGTACGACGACCAGCTCGCAGACCTGCCCATCCGCGGGCCGGACGGCCACGTCTTCGCCCTCGGCCGCGTGGCGAAGGTGTCGGCAGCCCCCGGCCAGGCGGAGATCACGCGCGAGAACCTGCAGCGCATGATCGCCGTCACTGCCCGCCTGCAAGGCCGCTCGCTCGGCGCCGCCGTCGCCGACGTGCAGAAGGTGCTTGGCCAGAATGGATCGCTCCCGCCCGGGGTGCGCTACGAACTGGGCGGGCTTTACGCGCAGCAGCAGATCGCCTTCGCCGGGCTCACGCGCGTGTTCGCCGCGGCGCTCATCGCCGAGTTCGTGCTGCTGCTGTTCCTCTATGAGCGCTTCTGGATCCCCCTCATCGTGCTGGGCGTCTCGGCGCTGTCCACGACGGCGGTATTCGCAGGACTGTGGCTGACCGGCATCGAGCTGAACATCACGGCGATCATGGGCATGACCATGATCATCGGCATCGGCACCGAGATGGCGATCTTCCTGGTTTCCGAGTACGTGGCGCTGTCGCAGGAGATGCCGGCGCCGCAGGCGCTCCTGGAAGCGGCCCGCAGCCGCTTCCGCCCGATCGCGATGACCACCCTCGCGGCGATCCTGACGCTCATGCCGCTGGCGCTTGCGCTCGGCGCAGGGTCGGGGATGCAGCAGCCGCTCGCCGTCGCGATCATCTCAGGCCTGATGGCGCAGTTCCCGCTCGTGCTGCTCGCCATGCCCGTGCTGATCGGGCTGACGGTGCCCAAAGCCCAGCGCCAGGCCGACCCGGCCCCAGGCTGACCCTCATGGAGAACGCGGTGTCCACCTGGAACCAGAGCCTGTTCCTGCTCCTCAATGCGCCCGCGCATCCGCCGCCCTCCCTGGTGGAAGCCGTTGTCCTGCTGGCGGGAAGCCCTGTGGCCGTGGCGCCTGCCCTCCTGGTCGGCCTGTGGATTTGGGGGACGCCGCAGCGGCGTGGGGCGCTGCTCGCCGTCGCCGCCGCGATCCTTGTCGGCCAGGGCGCCAACCAAATGCTCGGGCTGCTCTGGTTCGAGCCGCGGCCGTTCATGGTCCCGGTCGGGCACACCCTGATGGCGCACGCCGCGGACAACGGCTTTCCGAGCGACCACGCGACCCTGGTCTGGACGTTGGGAGCCGGGCTGCTGCTGACCGGAGCAGCCCCCCAGTGGGGCATGGCCATCGGCCTACACGGAGCCGCGGTCGCCTGGTCGCGCGTTTGGCTCGGCGTGCATTTCCCGAGCGACATGCTCGCCTCGGCGCTAGTCGGCGCCGTCTGCGGCGGCCTCGCCCGCGTTGCGGAACCGGTCATGGAAGCTTGGCTGATGCTGGTGACGAACCGGATCTACGAGGGCGCGTTGCCCGTGCTGCGCCTGCCGCCGACCCTGGTCCCGCGCCGCCCGCCGAAAAGCTGAGCCGTGGCGTTCGCCCTTTTGGGGGCAGCCCCAACATTCGCGCCGCGAAATGCAAAATAGCGGCGTCCCGTTCAGGTATACGCCAATAAGGCAATCGCGCGAGACACTTTCCACGTCTCGCATGGGTTATTGTGCTCATTCTGAGACGCCAGCGGAAGCGGGTCTAGGCCGTGGTGACGATTTTGGCTTGGGTGGGTTTCGGTTCCGCGGCGGGCATGGTTCAAGGCTGATTTCGAGGGTCGGCCATGGCAAGCGTCGATGTGGACGGGTTGCGCGACGACCAGTGGGAGCGCCTGCGGGACTTGGTTCCGGGCGGGCGTGCGGGTCAGCGCGGGCCACGCTGCAATAACCGGCTGTTTGTGGACGCGCTGCTGTGGATGGCGCGCTCCGGGACACGCTGGCGCGATTTGCCGGAGCGGTATGGCGATCACCAGGCGGTCAAGCGCCGCTACTACCGTTGGGTCGAGCGGGACGCTCTGGGCGGCTTTTTGGCCGTGCTTGCGTCCGATGCTGATCTGGAATGGCTGCTGATTGACAGCACGGTTGTGCGCGCCCATCAGCACGCGGCCAGTGCCCGGAGGGTAAAAGGGGTCCTGATGCTCAAGGGCTGGGGCGCTCGCGCGGCGGCCTGAGCACCAAGGTCCATGCGGCCATCGACGCGCTGGGCAACCCGGTTCGCTTGCTGTTCGGGCCGGGCCAGCACCACGGCGTCGCACGCAGCCAAGAGTTGATCGACGGCTTCGAGCCGGAAGCCGTGATCGCCGACAAAGGATACGATGCCGACCACCTGCGTGGGGCCATACACGACGCGGGAGCCGAAGCCGTCATCCCGTCCCGGTCGAACCGGAAAGCGCCGCGCGACTACGACAAAGCGCTTTACCGGGAACGCAACCGCGTCGAGCGGTTCTCCAACAAGCTGAAGCAGTTCAGGCGCGTAGCCACCCGCTATGACAAGCTCCTGCCGGACTACAGAGGCTTCGTCCAACTCGCCGCCGTCGCGATCCTGCTCCGGTAAAATCGTCACTACCAACTAGTCAGGGTTTTGCTGGTTTCGCAAGAGGTGCCGTATTGCGTGCAACCTGGGCCTCACGTCGGCGCTTTTCAGCAATCAGCACCGTTTCGACAAAATTCGGTATGGACCGGTTCTCCTCTTCGGCTGCCTCCTTCACGAACTCCAGGAGGTCGGGTTTGAGGCGCAATGTGAAGGCGTCACGCTCAGCCATCCTGTTCTCCAGAAAGAAGGTGCGCCCTGCCGCTGGAACGCCGTGCATGCAAGGTATTGAATAGAGAGCCTCCCCTTGAACATCGTTATAGTGCCAAGCCGTTTGTGTCGCACCGGATCGCACCGCATCGGTCAGCAAGCAAGTGTTTTCGTGCCGTTGTTGGCGCAACCTGTACCTTGAGAGCATTCTGGTTCGCTGTTTGCACGCTCTTTGGCGATACAAACGGACGTTTGACGCGCCTAGACCGGGCAGGGCAGGCGGGATAGGGTTGGGATTGTAGTCCAGCCTGGGAGTGCAGTCCCATCGCACGCGCCTTCGTCGCCTACTACCGCGTCAGCACCGATAAGCAGGGCCAATCCGGACTGGGCCTCGACGCGCAGCGCGCCGCGGTCGAGCTGCACGCCCGGTCCGTGGGAGCGGAAGTAATTGCCGAGTTCCAGGACGTGGAAAGCGGGCGCAAGGCGGACCGCACCGGCTTAGCGGCTGCGCTGGCCATGTGCCGCGCCAGACGTGCCATATTGCTGATCGCCAAGCTCGACCGGCTCGCACGCAGCGTCGCGTTCATCTCCAACCTGATGGAAGGCGGCGTGGACTTCGTCGCCGCCGACATGCCCAGCGTGAACCGACTGACAGTGCATGTGCTGGCGGCCGTCGCCGAGCATGAGCGCGAGATGACCTCGCAGCGAACCAAGGCAGCGCTGGCGGTGGCCAGGGTGCGCGGCACACGGCTTGGCAACCCGCGCCTGCCGCCCACGGGCACGCTCGCCGCTGCGCCGCAGCCATCCACGCCTGGAGGCAAGGCGCGAACAGCCTCAGCCCAGGCCCGCGCCGTCGACATCTATAAAGGAGTGATCCAAGCAGCCCGTGCGGCCGGAGCACTCTCGCTTGGAGACTACGCCCAGGCGCTGCAATCCGCGCGATTGCCGACGCCGCGTGGCCTCGACCGCTGGTCGCGACCGTCCGTGGCTCGTGTGCTGCGCTACTGCAGGGCGGGCGAAGACTGACGTGCTCTCAAGCGCGACGGCGCCAGCAGTGCGACCCTGTTTTAGCGCGATCCAGAATACATCCTATTGCGATCGGGAGTCGGTTTTCTTGCGATCAAGGGCGTTTTCCCGCGCCAAACACCCTCTCGGCATTGACATTCTTGCGATCTCGGACAAGCGACACGAGTTGTCCGGGCGCCTGGCCCGGCTGTTCCTGCCCGACGCGCAGGGGCGCCGGCCGTCGATGCCGGGCGAGCCGCGCGAGGACGCCGTGCTGTTCCACGAGTATTTCGACGGCGACACCGGCCGCGGCCTCGGCGCTTCGCACCAGACTGGCTGGACCGCGCTGGTCGCGCTGCTGCTGGCCGGGCATTGAGGGGTGCTTGCCGTCTCACTTGTCCGTTATAGGTTAAGGCATGATCTCCCTCACCCTCGCCGCCTTGGCCTTCGTCGGCATCCACCTCGGGGTTTCCGGCACCGCCTTGCGGGACCGGGCCGTGGCGGCCATCGGGCTGCGCGGCTACATGCTGGCGTTTTCCGTGGCCTCGGTCGCGGCGATCATCTGGCTGATTTCGGCCTACGGGTCCGCGCCCTATGTGCCGACCTGGGGGCAGCTTGAAGGGTGGAAGCCGGTCATGATCGCGCTGATGCTGCCGGCGTTCCTGCTGGTGGTCATCGGCTTGACCACGCCGAACCCGACCGCGGTGGCGCAGGAGGGCTTGGTGGACCAGGCGCCGCAGGGCATCGTCCGCATCACCCGGCACCCGTTCCTGATGGGCGTGGCCCTTTGGTCGGGCCTGCACCTGATCGGCAACGGCGACGTGGCATCTTTGCTGTTCTTCGCGGCGCTGGCGGTCACTGCCGTGGCCGGCACGGTGTCGATCGACGCGAAGCGCCGCCGGGCTCTGGGGGCGAGGGCGTGGGACGCCTTCGCGTCCTGCACCTCCATCGTGCCCTTCGCCGCCATCCTGACCGGGCGCAACAGCCTGGCGGCGCGGGAGATGGGCTGGTGGCGGCCGGCCGCGGGGTTCGCGGCCTACGCGCTCATGCTGGGCGGCCACGCGCACCTCATCGGCGTCTCGCCCTGGCCGGCCTAGCGCCGGGCGCATGACGCAGGCGGTCGTCGTCGGCGCCGGCGGCGGGCTGGGGAGCGCGCTGGCGGCGGCGCTGGAGCAGGGCGGCGCCTACGGCCGCATCCTGCGCCTCGGCCGCGGCAGCGCTCCGCCGCTCGATCTGACGTCGGAGCCGAGCATCGCGGCCACGGCCGCCTGGGCAGCCCGGCACGGCGAGGTGCGCCTCGTGCTGGCTGCCCCCGGCGTCCTGCACGACGCCCGCTTCCGGCCCGAGCGCGGCTGGCGCGACATCGACCCCGCCCACATGGCGCACGCCTTCGCGGTCAACGCGATCGGCCCGGCGCTGCTGATGAAGCATTTCTGTCCGCTGCTGCCGCGGCAGGGCCGCGCCGTGTTCGTCACGCTGTCCGCCCGCGTCGGCAGCATCGGCGACAACCGGCTGGGCGGCTGGCACAGCTACCGCGCGTCCAAGGCGGCGCTGAACCAGATCGTCCGGACCGCTGCGGTGGAGATGCGCCGGCACAACCCGGCGGGCATCTGCGTGGCGCTGCACCCGGGCACGGTGGGGACGGCGCTCTCGGCGCCGTTCGCCAAGAGCGGCCTCGATGTGCGCTCGCCGGAGGTGGCAGCCCGCGAACTGCTTGCGGTGCTGGGCGGATTGGGCACAGGACACAACGGCGGGTTCTATGACCAGCGTGGGGAGGCGATCCCGTGGTGACGGCTTGGCTGGGGGACCTGGAGAGAACTATCGAAACGATCAGTTAAGCCATATCAGCAACTTAGCAGGTGCCGCTAGGGGCATCTGTATCGCAATTCTGTATTCCTGACAAGGCCATCCCCGGGCTATCCTTTGTCCCTGGATTGCAGCCGCCGGCCCGGCCCGCTGCCATGGGACCCATCAGACTGCCGAATGCCGCCCCTCTGTTCCC
>CAXUIQ010000065.1:0-11856 GCA_964250815.1 uncultured Acetobacteraceae bacterium | reverse complement strand
GGCGCCTTGCGGATCGCGGTCCAACTGGTGGCGACGGGATCGAACGGCGCGATCAGCGGCGCGGCGACGGCGGCCATGACGAACACGGCGACGACGGCGAAGCCCAGCACCGCCGCCGGGCGCCCGCGGAACCGGCGCAAGGCCAGGGCTGCCGGGCTCGTCCTCATGCGTCGCGCAGCCGCGGGTTGATGACGACATAGAGCAGGTCGGCCAGCAGGTTCAGCAGGATGTAGAGGCAGGCCGTCACCAGCACGACACCCTGCACCACGGGGTAGTCCCGGTTGAACACGGCGTCCACCACCAGCTTGCCAAAGCCCGGGATGCTGAACACCTGCTCGGTCAGCACGGCGCCGGACAGCAGCGTGCCGAGTTCGAGCGCGCCCAGCGTCACCACCGGCACCAGCGCGTTGCGGAAGGCGTGGCGCAGCACCACCGTCCATTCGTTCAGGCCCTTGGCCCGCGCGGTCCGCACGAAGTCCTGGTCGAGCGTCGTCAGCATGGCGCTCCGGGTATGACGCATCAGGATCGCGGCGATGGCGTTGCCCAGCACGAAGGCGGGCATGATGGTGGTGGCCAGCGACTGCCGCCAATCCTCCGTCAGCGGCACGTAGCCCGAAGGCGGCAGCCAACCAAGCTTCACCGAGACCAGCAGGATCAGCATGATCCCGAGCCAGAAGTTCGGCGTGGACAGCCCGGCCAGCCCGATGAGGTTGGCCGCGTAGTCCCAGCCGGTGCCGCGCTTCACCGCGGACAGGATGCCCGCCGGCACGCCGATGCACAGCGCGATCAGGAACGCCATGGCGCTGAGCTGCAACGTCACCGGCAGCTTGGTCAGCACCAGGGACGCCACCGGCTGGCGGATGCGCCAACTGAACCCGAGGTCGCCGCGCAGCACGTTGCCGATCCAGTGCAAGTACTGCACCGGCAGCGGGCGGTCGAGCCACAACTCGCCGCGAATCTGCGCGAGGACGGCGGGATCGCCCCGCTCCTCCCCGGCCAGCACGACGGCGGGGTCGCCGGGCATGAGCTGCTGGAGGGCGAACACCAGGATGCTGACCAGAAGGATGGTCGGCAGGACCTGCAGCAGACGGCCGCCGAGATGGCTGCGCATGGCTACTTCGCCAAGCCCAGGCCTTGCAGCCGGATCATGCCGTCCGGCGACGGACGGAACCCGGTCACCCGCGCCGACATGCCGACCACGTTCTTGGGATTGTTCAGGTATATGATCGGCAAGTCCTTGCTGGCTTGTTCAAGCACCTGGCCATACAACGCGCGCCGCCCGGCCACGTCCTGCACGGCCCGGGCCTGGTCCAGCAGCGCATCCACCTTGGGGTTGGCGTACTTGCCGTCGTTCTGCGCCCCGTCGCTGTGCATGAAGCTGAACAGGTTGCCATCGGGATCGGCCCGGCCGGACCACATGGTCGCGAACGCCTCGAACTCGCCCCGCTGGGCCGCGGCCAGCGCCGAGGCATACTCGGACGCGGTGATCTTCACGTCGAAGCCGGCCTCCGCCGCCATCGCCTGGATGATCTCGCCCGCCTGCCGCTGGTCCGGGTTGTTCGGCACGGTGAGCGCGACCGGCACCGGCAGCGCCGCCCCGGCCTCCTTCAGCAACGCCTTCGCCCGCGCCACGTCCCGTTCCTGCGGCTGCACCGCCTTGTCGTAAAAGGGGCTGCTGGGCGACAGCCCCTGCGACACCGGCGTGTAGATGCCGTTATAGACGACCTGGGTGATCACTGCCTTGTCCAGCGACAGCTCGAACGCCTGGCGCACCCGGGCGTCGCTGCCGAGCGGCGTCTTGGCGCGCGGTCCGTTGCCGATGTTGATGGTGATGCCCCAGTAGCCGAGGTTGTCCGACGTGACCAGGCGCAGCCGCGGGTTGCTCCGCACCGCGTCCGCATCGGTGGGCAGGATCTGCTCCGACAAGTCGATGCTGCCGGCTTGCAGGTTCGCGAGCCGGATGGAGCTGTCGGGGATCGGCAGGTAGATCACCCGCTCCAGCTTGATCGAAGCCGCATCCCAGTACTCGGGAAACCGTTCCAGCACGATGCGGTCCTGCGGCACCCGCTCCACGAAGCGGAACGGCCCGGCGCAGACCGGGTGGAGGCCAAAATCCTCGCCCGCCGCCTCGGCCGCCTTGGGCGACACGACCATGCCGGCGCGGTCCGTCAGTTGCGACAGGAACGGCGACGACGCGGTTTTCAGCACGATGCGGACCGTGAGCGGGTCCACGGCCTCCACCCGGTCCATCACGTTGATCTCGCTGCGGCGGAAGCTGCCCTGCATGGAAAGGTGGCGCTCCAGCGAGTACTTCACCGCCGCCGCGTCGAGCGTCTCGCCGTCGTGGAACTTGACACCGGGCCGCAGCTTGATGAGGAGGTCCGTCGGATCGGTCCATTGGTAGGACAGCGCCAGTTGCGGCACGATCTCCAGCTTCTCGTTGACGTCGAACAGCTTGTCGCACAGCCCGGCGAACGCGATGCGGCCGACGTAGGTGCGCGCCAGGGTGGGGTCCAGGATGTCCGGGTCCTCGCGCAGCGCGATGCGCAGCGTTTGAGCATGTGCGCGCCCTGTCAGCACCGTCGCCAGGCATAGGGCCGCAAGGACTAATTTGCGCATCGCCAAATCTCCCGTCCCTTGCAGCCATGCCGGGCGCGGCGGGCGCTGGCAAGCGGCGACACGCCGGGCTACAGAGACAATTCCTAACGGGCTGTGCAAACCATGCGCCAATACCGGATCGCCTCCATCCCCGCCGACGGCATCGGGCCGGAGGTCGTCGCCGCCGGGCTGGAAGTGCTGGACGCGGCGGCCGCCCGCGACGGCGGGTTCCGGTTGCAGGTGGACCACCTGGATTGGGGGTCCGAACGCTACCGCCGCACCGGCGCGCTGACGCCGGCGGACGGGCTGGAGCGGCTGCGCGGCGCGGACGCCATCCTGTTCGGCGCGGTGGGCGCGCCCGACATCCCGGACCACGTGACGCTGTGGGGCCTGCGCCTGCCGATCTGCCAGGGGTTCGACCAGTACGCCAACGTGCGCCCGACCCGCATCCTGCCCGGCGTCGCCAGCCCGCTGCGCGGCGTAGGCCCCGGCGACCTCGACTGGCTGATCGTGCGGGAGAACAGCGAGGGCGAGTACGCCGGCCATGGCGGGCGCGCCCACCGCGGCCATCCGGAGGAGGTCGCGACCGAGACCGCCATCTTCACCCGGCGCGGCGTCGAGCGGATCATGCGCTTCGCATTCGACGCCGCGCGGAAGCGCCCGCGCAAGCACCTCACCGTCGTGACCAAATCCAACGCCCAGCGCCACGGCATGGTGTTCTGGGACGAGATCGCGGCCCTGGTCGCCGCCGACTACCCGGATGTCTCGTGGGACAAGGAGCTGGTCGATGCCATGACCACCCGCATGGTGCGCCGGCCCGGCAGCATCGACACGGTGGTGGCGACCAACCTGCACGCCGACATCCTGTCGGACCTTGCGGCGGCGCTGGCGGGGTCGCTCGGCATCGCGCCCACCGGCAACGTCGATCCGGAGCGCCGGTATCCCAGCATGTTCGAGCCGATCCACGGCAGCGCCTTCGACATCACCGGCAAGGGCATCGCCAACCCCGTCGCGACCTTTTGGACCGCGTCGATGATGCTGGACCATTTGGGCGAGGCGTCCGCCGCCGCGCTGCTGATGCGGGCGGTGGAGCAGGTCTGCGCCGCCAGGATCGTGACGCCCGACCTGGGCGGCACGGCAACCACCGCCGAGGTGACGCGCGCCGTGTGCGAGGCGGTCCGCGGCGCGAACGCCTAGAGCATGACCGTATCAGGTGGGTCCACCTGATCGGTGAACATGCTCGCAAAAACAAAGGCTAGGGCGTGGCCAGTGCGCCTGTCTGCACCGGCCACGCTCTAGCGCCAGCCGAGCAGCGCCCGCTCCAGCCTTCCCAATGCCCAGGCGACGAGCAGGCCCAGCAGCGACAGCACGACGATGCCGGCCAGCAGGTTGTCAGTGTCGTAGAGGTTGCCGGCTTGCAGCACGAAGGCGCCGATGCCGCGCTCCGCCCCGATCATCTCGGCGGCGACGAGCAGGATGATGGCGATGCTCGTGGTGACGCGGAACCCGCTCAGGATGGCGGGGAGTGCCCCGGGCAGCACGATCTTGCGCAGGATCGCGGCCCGGGACAGCCCGAACGCCTGGCCCATCCGCACCAGGTTGCGGCTGACGGCATCGACGCCGGCGGCGGTGTTGATCACGGTGGGGAAGAACACGCCGAAGGCCAGGGTCGCGATTTTCGACCCCTCGCCGATGCCGAACCAGATGATGAACAGCGGCACCAGCGCGATCTTCGGGATGGGGAACAGCGCCGACACCACGGCCATGCCGGGGCTGCGCAGCCAGCTCGACAGGCCCACCGCGAAGCCAAGCGCCACGCCGCACACCGTTCCCAGCGTCCAGCCAATCGCCAGCCGTTGCAGCGACGCGCCCAGGTGCAGCCAAAGCTCGCCGCTCAGGGCAAGCTGGACCAGGGCGCGCACGATGCTGGCGGGCGGCGACAGGAACTGCGTCGGGATCAGCCCGGCGCTCGCCCCCGCCTGCCAAAGCGCCACGATGCCCAAGAGCGTCGCCGCCGCGGCGCCCGGCCCGGCGCGCGGCGCGCAGCCGCGGGCGCGGCACGGCCCGGGGCCGGCCATGTCGCGCCCGGGGGCGCCGGGACTGATGGTGTCAGGCATGGACCCGCTCCCGCTCGGCCGCCGCCGCGTCGCCGCGGATCATGTCCCAAAGCTCCCGCTCGATGGCTTGGAGGCCAGGGTCTGCCGCGTCACGTCCGCCGATGGGACGGTCGATCTCCACCACGGCGCGCACCCGGCCGGGCCGGCGCGACAGCACGGCAATGCTGTGGCCCAGCCGCACCGCCTCGTTCAGGTTGTGCGTCACGTACACCGTCGTGGTGCCCGCCCGCTCGATCAGCCCGGCGAACTCGTCCAGCAGCAGCGCCCGGGTTTGCGCATCCAGCGCCGAAAGCGGCTCGTCCATCAGCAGGCACGCCGGACGCACCGCCAGCGCCCGGGCGATGCCGACCCGCTGCCGCATCCCGCCGGAAAGCTGCCGCGGCCAGGCGCGGGAGAACTCGGCAAGGCCGGTGAGCGCCAAGACCTCCGCCACCCGCGCGTCCCGCTCGCGCCGCGGCATCCGCCCTTCCAGCACCAGGGACACGTTGCCGGCGACGCTGCGCCAGGGCAGCAGGGCGAAGTCCTGGAACACGGGGGTCAGCGGGTTCAGGCAGTCCGCCGCGACATGCCCCTCCATCCGGACCGTGCCGGCCGTGGGGGCGATCAGGCCGCCCATGATGCCCAGCAGCGTGCTCTTGCCGCAGCCCGAAGGCCCGATCAGCACCAGCACCCGGCCGGCCTCGGCCACCAGGTCGATCCCGTCCAGCACCGGCAGGGCGTCGTAGCGGTGGCCGACGCCGCAGACCGACAGCCGCACGCTGGAACCGGTCATCGCGGAGGAAGCGCGCCGATGAACCGCGTGTCGATCACGTCGGACGGCTCGATCTGGCCCTTGACCAGGCCCTGCCCGGTGAACCAGCGGAGCTGCGCCGCCACGTCCTGCACGTCGAGCCGCGCGTCCTCGTCGTAGTAGCCCACGCCCTCCTCGATCCTGCGCGGCCCGTCGGGGTCGCCGGCATACACGTATTTCTGGATCAACGGGACCAGCGCCGCGGCCTTGGCGTCCCGCACCGGCTTCCCCGCCGCGTCCAGCCGCAGGAAGCCGTCGCGGTAGTCGGCCACCCCGCGCTGGTAGGCGCGGGCGAAGCGGCGCAGCGTGTCGGGCCGCCCGTCCAGCATCCGGCTCGGCGCGAACACGGCGGTGATCTGGTACGGCACGAGGTCGCCGGCCCAGCCGATGATGCGCGCCTCCCCCGATGCCTCCAACGGCCGGGCCATGGAGGCGATCGCCATCGTCGCATCGACCTGCCCGGTCCGCACCGCCGCCACCATGTTGCCGACCTGCTGCAACGGGCGCAGCGCCAGGCTCTTGAGCGGGAAGCCCTCCCGCTCCGCGATCCGCCCGGCCATGTAGTGGAACGACGAGCCGAACTGCGTGATGCCGAAGCTGTGCCCGGCCAGTTGCGCCGCCGAGGTCAGCCCGGCGTCGAACGCCTTGCGCGACGCGAGGATCGCCGTCCCCTCGTAGCCCGGCTGCTCGTGCAGCCCGCCGCCGATCACCTTCAGCGTGCCGCGCCCGGCCAGGCTGAAGAAGCCGCCGGTCAGCGCGGTGATCCCCACGTCGATGTCGCCCGACACCGCCGCCGCAGCGATGGGCTGCGCCGCCTCGAAGAAGCGGAAGCTGGCGTCCAGGCCCTCGTCGCGGAAGTAGCCGCGCTCCATGGCGATGTAGAGCGGCGCCGGGGAGAGGGTGTGCAGCAGGCCGATGCGCAGCACGTCCGCCGCCCGCGCCGGGGTCCACAGCAGGTTTGCTGCAAAGCAGAGCAGGGCGGCGGATCGGCGCATCGGGGTTCCTTGGCGGTCGCAGGTTCCCATGCCACACCGGGACCGGGTTGCACAGGAAGGACGGGCCGCCCATACCCTGGAAATGGCCCCTCCTTTGCTGCTGCTTCAGAACATCCGCTTGTCTCTCGGCACCGCGCCGCTGCTGGACGGCGCCGAACTCGGCGTGGGCGCGGGCGAACGCATCTGCCTGGTCGGGCGCAACGGATCGGGCAAATCGACTTTGCTCAAGGTCGCCGCCGGGCTGCTGCAACCGGACGCCGGCACGCGCTTCCTGCAGCCCGGCACCACCGTGCGCTACCTGCCGCAGGAGCCGGACCTGTCGGGCTTCGCCACCACGCTCGACTACGTGGAGGCCGGCATGGGGCCGGGCGACGGCCTGCACCGGGCGCGCACCCTGCTCGACCAACTCGGCATGACCGGCGCGGAGGACCCCAAGCACCTGTCGGGCGGCGAGAAGCGGCGCTGCGCCCTCGCCCGCACGCTCGCCCCCTCCCCCGACCTGCTGCTGCTGGACGAGCCGACCAACCACCTGGACCTGCCGGCCATCGAGTGGCTGGAAGGGGAGCTGGCCGGCCTGCGCGCCGGGCTGGTGCTGATCAGCCACGACCGCCGCATGTTGGAGAAGCTGTCCCGCAGCATCGTCTGGCTCGACGGCGGCACCACCCGGCGCATCGACCGCGGCTTCGCCCACTTCGAGGCCTGGCGCGAGGAGGTGGAGCAGCAGGCCGAGCGCGACCAGCACAAGCTCGGGCGGCAGATCGCCCGCGAGGAGGATTGGCTGCGCTACGGCGTCACCGCCCGGCGCAAGCGCAACGTGCGCCGCCTAGGCGAACTGGGCGCATTGCGGCAGAAGCGGCGGGAGATGGGCGGCGGCGAGGCGGCGCTGCGGCTGGTGGCGACGGAGGCCGACCTGTCGGGCAAGCTGGTCGCGGTGGCCGAGCACGTCGGCAAGGCGTTCGACGGGCATCCCGTGGTGCGCGACCTGATGCTCCGGGTGCTGCGCGGCGACCGGCTGGGCATCATAGGCCCCAACGGCGCCGGCAAGACAACATTGCTGAAGCTGCTGACCGGGGCGGAGCCGCCGGACAGCGGCGAGGTGAGGCTCGGCACCAACTTGGCGGAAGTGACGCTCGACCAGCAGCGCGCCAGCCTCGACCCGGACGCGACGCTTGCGGACACCCTGACGGCGGGCGGCGGCGACACCGTGGTGGTGGGCGGCGAGCGCCGGCACGTGATCGGCTACATGAAGGACTTCCTGTTCAAGCCGGAGCAGGCCCGCACCCCGGTGGGCGTGCTGTCGGGCGGCGAGCGCGGGCGGCTGATGCTCGCCTGCGCCATGGCCCGGCCCTCCAACCTGCTGGTGCTGGACGAGCCGACCAACGACCTGGACCTGGAAACGCTCGACCTTTTGCAGGAGATGCTGTCGGAGTATCCCGGCACCGTGCTGCTGGTCAGCCACGACCGCGACTTCCTCGACCGCGTGGTGACCAGCACCCTGGCGGCGGAGGGCGCCGGGCGCTGGGTCGAGTATGCCGGCGGCTACAGCGACATGCTGGCCCAGCGCGGCGAGCCGGCACCCGGGGCGCCGGAGCGTGCCCGGACGGGCGCGCCGAAGCCGCCGCCATCCCGCCTGTCACCCAGCCGGAAGATGACCTTCAAGGACAAGCACGCGCTGGAAACGCTGCCTAATCAGATCGCGGCGGCGGAAGCCGAGGTTGCGCGCTTGCAGAAGCGGCTTGCCGACCCCGACCTGTACCGCCGCGACCCGGCCGCCTTCCGCATGGCAACCGAGGCGCTGGCCCAGGTGCAGGCCAGCCTTGCCGGGCTTGAGGAGCGTTGGCTCGCTTTGGAGTTGATGCGGGAGGAGCTGGAAGCGTAGGCTCCGGCGCATGGCCCGGTTTGTCCTGCTGCTGTCCCTGCTGATCCTGTCCGGCTGCGGCCTGGCGGCTGCGCCGTGCCGGGTGGCATCGGCGGCGCTGAAGATCGTGCCGGTCGTCGGCCACGCCGCCGCGGCGCCCACCGATGCGTGCGCGGACATCATCGACTGATCGGCGCCGTGGACCTCCGCTGAGGGTTCAGAGCCGATGTCCGGCCCGCATCGCCGCACTGCGTCAGCCGGGAACGACCAGCCGACGATCCTCGTCAAACATCAGCGAGCCGTCGCGGTTTGACCGCTGCGCCGGGCAAGCGGCGCGCCAACTGCCATTGATGCAGTTCGGGAGGTGGTCGTCATGGCCCAGGTTACGATCTATGGCCTCAAGGGAGCGTTGGAGGAGAGCCGGGCGGCGCTTTCCGAAGCCATCCATTCCTAGGTCGTGCAGGCGTTCGAGTATCCGGCCGAGAAAAGGTTCCACCGTTTCATCGGCTTGGACAAAGCCGACTTCATCCACCCGCCCGACCGCTCGGCCCGCTACACGATCATCGAGTTCAGCATCTTCGAGGGCCGTTCGGTTGAAGCCAAGAAGCTCCTGATCAAGCTGTTGTTCCAACGTGTGCCCCAGCTTACGGGCATCAGTCCCCAGGACCTTGAGTTCACCATCTTCGAGACACCTCGCCATGCCTGGGGCATCCGGGGCGTGCCAGGCGATGAGGTCGGCCTGAATTACAAGGTGGAGGTCTGACCAACCGCCGGGAGGGCATCCGTCGGCGTCCCTTCCCCGCTTCCCAATCGGCCTGATCCATGGTCGTCTTTCCGCTTTCCGGCGGACGGGGCCGCCGTCGCGAGGCGGCGGAGGCGGCAGGAAGGAAACGGCGATGGACCCCGACACGAAGCAGCGCCTGCTGGAGGCCAGCACCGCGACGCTCACCACCCAGCTCTTCAAGCGCGGGCTGCGCAACGCCTTCATGCAGGGCGTCCGCCGGCTGGGTCCGCCCGGCCCCAACATGGTCGGCCCGGCCATGACCCTCCGCTACATCCCGGCGCGCGAGGACCTCGACCACCTGGGCGTGTTCGCCGATCCCGAGCACCCGCAGCGCAAGGCCGTGGAAACCGCCCGCCCCGGCTGCGTCCTGGTGCAGGACTGCCGCGGCGATGCGCGGGCGGCGTGCGGCGGGGAAATCCTGATGACCCGGCTCCAGGTGCGCGGCGCCGCCGGCATGGTGACCGATGGCGGGTTGCGCGACAGCGGGCCGATCGGCGCGATGGCGATGCCGGTGTTCTGCGCCGGGCCGTCCGCGCCGCTGAACCTCGTGCTGCACCATGCGGCCGAGATCGACGTGCCCATCGGCTGCGGCGGCGTCGCGGTCTATCCCGGCGACATCGTGGTGGGCGACGCGGACGGCGTGGTGGTGCTGCCGGCCGGCATCGCGGACGAGGTGGCCGAGCAGGCGGCCGAGCAGGAGCGGATGGAACGCTTCATCCTGGAGCGCATCGCCGCCGGCGCCCCGCTGCCCGGCACCTACCCGCCCAATGCCAAGACGCAGGCCGCCTACGCTGCGTGGCGCGCTCGGCAGGGCTGAGCGCACAGCCCCTCGACTCCGGGCGCGCTTGCTTGAATAAGGGCGCACCACGAGAGGACGAGAGATGGATCGAGTTGACGTTGCGGGCCTGCGGGTTGCGAGTGAGTTGCACGGCTTCGTCGCCGAGGCGCTGCCGGGCACCGGCATCGAGGCCGAAGCGTTCTGGGCCGGCCTTGCCGCCATGGTGCGCGACCTGGCGCCGCGCAATGCCGAGCTGCTCGCCCGGCGCGACGAGCTGCAACGTCGGATCGACGAATGGCACCTGTCCCAATCCGCCAGGCCGCACGATGCCGCGGCCTATGAGGAATTCCTTCGCGGCATCGGCTACCTGCTGCCCGAGCCTCCGCCGTTCCAGGTGGGAACGGAGAACGTGGACGCAGAGATCGCCGGCGTCGCCGGGCCGCAGCTCGTCGTGCCGGTGATGAACGCCCGCTACGCCCTGAACGCGGCGAACGCGCGGTGGGGCAGCTTGTACGACGCGCTGTACGGCACGGACGCGCTGCCGGAAACGGATGGGGCGGAGCGCGGCCAGGGCTTCAACAAGGTGCGCGGCGCCTTGGTGGTGAAGCGGGCGAAGGAGGTGCTGGACCTTGCCGCGCCGCTGTCCGGGGCGTCCCACGCGGATGCGGCCGGCTACACGGTGGAGGGCGGCGCGTTGCGGGTCGCGACCGGCGCCGGCACGACGGGGCTTGCCACGCCGGAGAAGTTCGCGGGCTACCGCGGCGATCCCTCGGCGCCGAGCGCGATCCTGCTGCGGAACAACGGCCTGCACATCGAGATCAGCATCGACCGCGGCCATCCGATCGGCCGGGACGACCCGGCGGGCGTCGCCGACGTGCTGCTGGAATCGGCCCTCACCACGATCCAGGACTGCGAGGACAGCGTCGCCGCCGTCGATGCGGCCGACAAGGTCGCGGTGTACCGCAACTGGCTCGGCTTGATGCAGGGCACGCTCTCGGCGCCGCTGGAGAAGAACGGCAAGCGCATCGTGCGCCGGCTGAACCCGGACCGCGAGTACACCGCGCCGGACGGCGGGGCGCTGGTCCTGCCGGGCCGCAGCACCATGCTGATCCGCAACGTCGGCCACCACATGTACACCGACGCCGTGCTGACCGCGGACGGCGCCGAGATCCCGGAAGGCATGTTGGACGCGGCGGTGACGACGCTGATCGCCATGCACGACCTGCGCGCCGCCGGCCCGGTCCGCAACAGCCGGACGGGTTCGGTCTATATCGTCAAGCCGAAGATGCACGGGTCGGAGGAGGTCGCCTTCGCCGCCGAGATGTTCGCGCGGGTCGAGGCCATGCTCGGCCTCGCGCCCAACACCCTGAAAATGGGCATCATGGACGAGGAGCGGCGCACCAGCGCCAACCTCGCCGCCTGCATCCACGCCGCCCGCGACCGGGTCGCGTTCATCAACACCGGCTTCCTCGACCGCACCGGCGACGAGATCCACACCTCGATGCAGGCCGGGGCGATGGTGCGCAAGGAGGACATGCGCCGTGCCGCCTGGTTCGCCGCCTACGAGGACAACAACGTGGACGCGGGCCTGTCCACCGGGTTGCGCGGGCGCGGCCAGATCGGCAAGGGCATGTGGGCGGCGCCGGACCGCATGGCGGAGATGCTGGAGCAGAAGATCGGCCATCCCCGCGCCGGCGCCAACACCGCCTGGGTCCCCTCGCCCACCGCCGCCACCCTGCACGCGCTGCACTATCACGAGGTCGACGTCGCGCGCCGACAGGATGAACTCGCCCAGGGCGGCGCGCGCGCGACGCTCGCCGAGCTTTTGACGATCCCGGTCGCCGATCGCGCGAACTGGGCGCCCGACGACATCGCGCAAGAGCTCGACAACAACTGCCAGGGCATCCTCGGCTATGTCGTGCGCTGGGTCGACCAG
>CAXUIQ010000064.1:0-12007 GCA_964250815.1 uncultured Acetobacteraceae bacterium | reverse complement strand
GCCCCGACGCCTTGGGCGGCCTGGGGACCGGCGTGCTGGCACAGCTCGCCTGCCTCGCAGGCGCGCTCTCCTACGCCTTCGCCGGCATCTTCGGGCGCCGGTTCAAGCGCATGGGCGTCGCCCCCCTCGCCACCGCGGCGGGCCAGGTCAGCGCCTCCGCCGTGCTGCTGCTCCCGGTCATGCTGCTGGTGGACAGGCCATGGACGCTTGCAGCGCCCGGTGCCGCCACCTGGGGCGCGGTGCTCGGGGTGGGGCTGCTCTCCACGGCGCTCGCCTACTGGCTCTACTTCCGCATCCTGGCCGCGGCGGGCGCCACCAACCTGCTGCTGGTCACGTTCCTGATCCCGGTCAGCGCCATCCTGCTCGGCGCGCTGGTGCTGGGCGAGGTGCTGCTGCCCCGCCACTTCGGCGGCATGGCGCTGATCGGGGTCGGCCTGGCCTGCATCGACGGGCGGTTGCCGCGGCTTCTGCTCAGGCGGGGGCGCGCGGTGGGCACGGCGGCCTGACGCGCGGCGGGTCGGCTCCGTGCTGCTGCACATGCTGCACGCCGAGGTGGAAGCCCGGCGCGTGGCGCTTTACGACGCGGCCGTGCGCGACGAGTTGGTGCTCCGGGCCTGGCGGACAGGTGGGGTGGTGGCGGCCGTGCCGCTCGCGCGTGGGCAGGCCAGGGGCCTGCTCACGTTCTGGCTCGACGTCGTGTCCCTGGACGCCTGGCAATCCGGGCCGGGCTGCGCTGCGGTGCGCCGGCTGCTGTCCCGTTTCGCGGTGGGCGGCGCTGATCCGGAGGAGCTGACCTTCGAGACCGCGACGAGCAACGCCGCGTTCGACGTGGCTGGACGGAGCATGGCGAACGACCCTACGCCGGACCGTTTCCGCTGAGTGCGCACAGCATGCGCCGGGATCTCTGGACGTTCCTTGCGGAACTGACGGGGAATATACATGACCGCTTGTGCTCCCTTTGCGCTGCCCTTTGCAGCAACGTTGCCCAAGCAGCGCATGATCTGTTTGCACGTTTCCGCTTGCCCTGCATCACTGGCGCTGATCCCGCCGTGCGGTAAGTTGGCGGTCGGAGGTGCTGCGTGCCCGATCCCAACCAGTTCGCCTTGTTCCTCGCTGCCGCCTTGCTGCTTGCCGCGACACCTGGACCGGGCATCTTCTATGTTGCTGCCAGGACGCTCGCCGGAGGCCGGGCCGAGGGTATCGCGTCCAGCTTCGGCACTGGCCTGGGCGGCATGGTCCACGTGTGCGCCGGCACCCTGGGCGTTTCTGCCCTCGTGCTCGCCAGCGCCGAGCTGTTCACGGTGCTGAAACTGCTGGGCGCGGCCTACCTTGTCTGGCTGGGGCTGCGCACCATCCTGGCGGCCCGCAGGGACGCCCTCGCCGCGACCGCCGGGATGGCCGGCACGCCCCCGGTCGGCACCCGCCGCGCCTTTCGGGAGGGCGTGCTGGTGGAGGCACTCAACCCCAAGACGGCCGCGTTCTTCCTCGCCTTCGTGCCGCAGTTCGTGGACCTGGCGGCGGGCAGCGTCGCCTTGCAGTTCGCGGTGCTGGGCGTTGTCTCGGTCGCGCTCAACACGACAGCCGATGTTGCCGTGGCATTCGCCGCGGGCAGCGTGCGCGCGGGTATGGCGGGACGCCCCAACCTGGTCCGCCACCTGCGCGAGGCATCGGGCGCGGCCATGATCGCGCTCGGCATGGGGCTGCTGCTCGCCCGCCGGCCAGCAACGTAGCGGGAGGCCAAAAGATATGGATGCCATGAGCGGCTACGCCCTGTTCGCTGCGGCTTTCGCCGCTTCGGCCGCCACTCCCGGCCCGGACGTGCTGGCCGTGACAGGCCGCGCGCTGGGCGGCGGGGCACGCGCCTGCCTGGGCCTCGTGCTCGGGATCGTGGCCGGCAAGCTCGTCCTGCTCACCCTGGCCCTGCTCGGCCTCGCCGCCGCAGCGGCGGCGCTCGGCCCCCTGTTCGTTGCAGTCAAACTCGCCGGCGCGGCTTACCTGGTCTGGCTGGGCGTGAAGCTTTGGCGTCGCCCGGCAGCGGATGTGGACGCGGCGGGAGCGACGCCGCCGGTCGTCCTGCCGCTCGGGCGCGAGGTCCTGGTTGGCCTCGCCATGGCGCTCGGCAACCCGGTCGCGGTTGTGTTCTACGTGGCCCTGCTGCCGACCGTCCTCGACGTGGGCACCGTCACCCTGGCCAGCTACGCCGTCCTGTGCGGGATCGTCGCTGCCCTCGCGGCGTCGATCATGATGGGCTACGCCCTGTTCGCGGGGGGCTTGCGCCAGGTGTTCCGAACGGCCTCCGCCCGCCGTGCAGTGGATCGCACCGCTGGCACGGTGATGATTGGGGCCGGCATTGCCATTGCCGCCCGATGAGGGCCGTCCCGGCCGCGAGGCGACCCGCTGAACAAATTCTTATGACCTAGGAAGCCTGTGGGTCAGCCATCCTGCATCGCAAGCAATACCGTTGGCGAATTCAGTTGCTTGTTAGAGCGCCCATCAAGGAGCTACGGAAACCCGTCCCCGGCTCGGAAAAACGGACCCCGTCCGGACTGTTGGCGCTGTGAACGAACGAGCAACCCCGAATTCGTCAACGGTATCAGCAACGGAACCGAAAATGCAGTTCGCGGCTCGGCACACAAGCGGGCCTCTGTCACGGCCAGACGTAGATTGCCGTCATGTGGCCCAATCTCGGATGCGGCTCCAACCGGTCGCGTCGCAAACCCTGCGCTTCGTAGAAGGCACACGCGCGTCGATTGGCGTCCGCGGTGCGCAACCAGAACCCATCGGGCATTTCGGTCATCGCGCGC
Source organism: uncultured Acetobacteraceae bacterium (assembly GCA_964250815.1). Lineage (GTDB taxonomy): Bacteria > Pseudomonadota > Alphaproteobacteria > Acetobacterales > Acetobacteraceae > CAHJXG01. The sequence continues at coordinate 9,203 of CAXUIQ010000064.1, read as the reverse complement.
TTGAGCAGCGCGGTTCCGATCCCTCTTCCTTTGGCGCTGGGATTGATGAAGAGCTGGTCCAGCACGCCTTCAGTCGGCTTCGTGGCGAGGAAGCCGACCACCTGCTCATCCTCGGCCGCCACGATGACACGCCAGCCAGTCTCAAGCTCAAGCCGGATGCGCTTTTGGAACTCAAGCTCTGTAGCGAATGCGGCGACATCCAAATTGGTTGACCACCAACTCTCCAACCAGACTGTCGCGACAGCCTCAAGATCGCCATCCCGGAAGTTACGGTAGCAAACAGGCGGCACGAATTGTCTCCGGATGAGCCTCGGTGGAGTATTCCCAGCAAGGTAGATGGGCGAAACAGCAGCTACGCACAGGACGGCCGTACGTCAAACCAACCCCAAATGGACCTTCCGATACCGTTTCCAATTGACTCTCCGCGTTGGACCTTTCTTGGACCATGGCAGGGCTTCAAGCGAAGTCCTCGCACTAGGGCAGCTAACGAGGGAAAGCTGGTTCGATTTCGACCGTTGCCTGGCCGGGTCTGCTGTTGCGTCGAGCGCCCCGCTGGGAGAGGCTCGACTGCCAGGTCGAGGGAAAAGACATGCCGATCCTTTTAGCAAAGAACGCGCCTCCAGCCGTCATCGAGATCTACGTGACGGACCCGGAGACCCAAGCCGGTCTGCTCGACGCGCTCAAACGGCGAGCGGCGTCCAGCGAGCGCGATCAGCCTGGCTTCGTGTCCGCCTGCCTCCACCGCAGCCACGACGGGCAGCGCGTCGTCAACTACCTGCAATGGCGGGACCGGGGCGCGGCCGAGAAGGCCGCCGCGCGTCCGCCGGAGGAACTCACAGCCGGCTTTCGGGAAGTCGCGCCACCCGACGTCCACGCCTACGAGATCTTTGCCACCGACCCGCCCGATGGCCACGACGAAATCAAGGTTGACCCGGCCGTGTTCATCAACTTCGGCATCTTCCGCGTCAGGCGTGCCGAAGACCAGCCGCGCTTTATGGACCTTGCGCGCCAGGCGCTCGGCCTTGTCCACGGCACGCCGGGGCTGCACAGCACCTATTTCCACCGAAGCTTCGACGGCCTGCGCGGGGTCAACTACGGCCAGTGGCTCAGTCAAGCCCAATACGCGGCGATGGTGGACCAGCCGCCGTTCGGCGGGCCGCTCGAAGAGATGCTGTCCCTGGCGGACAATGAGTTCCAGCGTACGCTCCACGAGGTCGTGGGCGTGCAGACGGCCACCGCCGCATGAGCGCCTCCGAGCAGAAGGTCACCGGGGCGGCGTCCGCCCTCGACGTGGTCGGGCGTTACTACGCCGCAGCCAACGTTGGGCAGTTCGAGCGGGTGTACGACCTGCTTGCGCCCGACGCCGTGCTGATCGAGCCGGAGAGCCTGCCCTACGCGGGGCGGTGGGAAGGGCTGGAGGCCTGGCGGCGGTTCGGGACGCTGTTCCAGTCCATCTGGCGGCCGGAGGTGGTCGGCCCGGTGGAGCTGTTCCCGAACGGGGACCGCGTGGCCGCGCGCTTCGTGATGCGCCTTGCGTCGCAGGCGACAGGGCGGGTGGTGGATATGCCACTGATGGAGGTCTTCACCGTCCGCGACGGCCGGATCGCGGCGCTGGAGGTGTTCTACGCGGACACAGCGCAGATGCTTGACGCTTTGCGCCCGTAACTCCCCTTCGAATTGGCCGAGTGCAGCCGCCCAGCTCAGGCGCTTTCCTGCCCTTATGCGGGGATTTCAGGCGAGCCCTCGCCATCTTCCGAAACGCGGGGTGTTGGGTAGCTGTCCGGCAAACCACCAGACACTAGTGGCGAAGTCGTCTGGCCTGCCTCAGCAAGCAACTTTAGTTTACGATGACCAATCATGTGGCAAAGATATTGCTATTGATTGGTTGCTGACGTTGCAAAAGAACAAACAATTGATTTCGCCACCAGTGTCCCACCAACGACCGGCCACGCCCGATCTGTCCGGGAACCCCGGGCCACTGACGGCAAGGCGACCACGTTGATTGTCGGACGAGGGAACGGACAGTCTCGCCCAACCTGCCTGTTCCTGAAGTTCGGTTCCCTGGGGAGCCTCTTGACCTGCGCTGCGCGCTGCAGCTCACTTGGAGGTGAGCACGCCGCCGCACGCGCCCGGTCCCGCCCACGAAGGCGTGGCGGCTGCCACGCCAAGCAGCCAAGGTCCCACCGATGCCCGACACCCATCCAGCCGAACAGGTCGTCCGACGCTACATCGAATGTTCCGGCACACTCGATGCCCAAGGTCTTGCGGCCTGCTTCTCCCCGGATGCCGGCCTGAATGGATTCCTGGGTGCGCAGGCGGTCGCCGGGTCGGCCGACCTGTATATCAAGGACGTGCAGCGGATGGCGGGTGCCGGCACCGACATGTCCGCTTACAAAGCGGCGGTGACAGCCTTCGATGCGACGGGGGGCATTGCCACCGCGACCGTCAGCATGGAAGGGTTCGCCGGCATGCGCTTCGTCGATTACCTGCACTTGGTGCAGCGCGACGGCGAGTGGCGCATTGTTTCGAAGACCTTCACGACGCTCTGACGCCAGCCCGCGCTGCGCCTGCTCTTCCCGCAGAGTGGCTTTCCCCTGCTTGGCGCAAGCGTGGCGTCGCTCAACACGTGCAGCATCCACCCCGTCCAGCCTGTGCCAATGGCGCAGGTCCGGCTCAGCTTGGCAGTGTCCGGCCGCCCGCCCACAGCCTGGAGGACGGGCGTGACGACCTGACAAGGAGACCCGCATGGGCGAGACACGACAGTTCCCGGGGCGCATCGGTCAGGAGACGACGCTTCGGGCGGCGATCCGGGGCCTCGCCATCTCCCAGATGCTCGGCGCCGCATGCAAGATCGGCCTGCCCGACGCCTTTGGGAGCCAGGACAGCATCGGGGTCGCGGACCTGGCCGACCGGCTGGGCTGCCACCGGGGCACCCTCCGCCGTTTGGTGCGGACGCTCGCCGCCTTCGGCGTCTTCGCCATCGACGCCGAGGGCACGGTTACTCACACGGACACGTCCCGCGCGCTGCGCGGCGACGCCGCGGCCCCGCAGCACCTCGCGGCCCGGTTCTGGACGCTGCCGGCCGTGTGGGCGGCCTGGGGCAAGCTCGGCGAGGCCGTCAGGACGGGGCAGGCCGCCTTTCCCCTCGCCAATGGCGGCCAAACGTTCTTCGGGCACCTGGGCGAGGCCCCGGCCGACCAGGACCTGTTCCGGTTGTTCATGCAGAGCGGCTTCGCCGGCCGCCATGATGCGGTCGCCTCGGCCCTGGCGCTTGCCGAAGGCGAAACCGTGGTCGATGTCGGCGGCGGCTCCGGCGCTCTGCTCCGAGCCATCCTGACCCGGCACGCGGACGCCCGCGGCGTCCTGCATGACCGTCCGGAGGTCGTCGCCGGCGCGCCCGCCGTTCTTGACAGCCCCGGGTTGCGGGAGCGGTGCGAGGTGGTCGGGGGCGACTTCTTCCGCTCCGTGCCAGCGGGCGGCACCACCTACCTGCTGTGCTGGATCTTGCACGACTGGCCGGACGAGGCGGCGGCCGCGATCCTGCGCTCGGTGCGCGCCGCCATGCCGGCGGGGGCGCGGCTGGTCGTCGTGGATCGGCTGCTCGACGCGGACCCCGGCCGGTGCGACGCCTATGACCTGCTCGAAGACGTCAACATGCTGGTGCTGCTCGGCGGGTGCGAGCGGACCGAGGCGGAGTTCAACGCCCTCATGGCGGCGTCCGGCTTCGCCCCGGTCACGCCTGCCCTGGTCCGGCCGATGTTCTCGCTGCTTGAAACCCGTCCTAACCGTAGCGGAGCGCAATGACGTGCGACCAGGGCTGCTTTTCGACGTCCGTCGGAGAACGAAGCAATGCTTTGACGCATGCTGATGGAGATTGGACGTATGTTGCTGAAGTCCGACGCGAGATCGAACGGTCCGACGCAGATTGTGAGGGACATCCGTTATCGGCCACAGGTGCATGATCCCGGACCCGTTGCCGACGGTGCGGCTTGATGGCGGCCTTCTGCCTGAGATGTTGGGGAGCACTGGCTTGGCGCTGACTGAATTGGGCAATGCTCCGCAACTCGTCTCTAAGAGGCTTAAGCTGCGACGACCCAGTCATGAGGACGTGGATGCAATCTGCGCACTTGCGAACAATTGGGAGGTCACGAGATGGATGGGGCGGTTTCCGCATCCTTATTTGAGAGAGGATGCGCTGTTCTTTCTTGAGCACATTGTTCCCCGAGAGGTGGTCTGGGTCGTCCAGAACCATGGCAGCGGTGAAGTTCTCGGTGTGGCAGGCCTTACCCCTCATGGAGCTTCGGGATCAGCTGAGCTGGGCTATTGGCTGGGCCAGAGCTACTGGGGCAACGGCTTTGCCACCGAGGCAAGCCGGACGATCCTCGGGTTTGCTTTTGGCAAAGCGTCTTTGCCCGAAGTCACCTCCGGCTGTTTCGTGGGCAACATACGATCCGCGCACGTGCTGGAGAAGCTGGGGTTCCAGACAACCCGCACGTCCACGAGGTCGTGCATGGCACAAGCAAAGGAGTTGCCGCACCTCGACATGACGCTCACGCGCGCCATGTGGACGCCTGGATGCCGCAACACCTGACGGCAGCCCACCCTTTTCAGAAATCCGGGAGGCGGACGACTCTTCCCAACAGGAACTCATGGACGCCCTGATCGCGCATGCTCTCGCCCGCCACAAGCGCCGAAGCCTCTTGGCAAGCGCGTAAGCACGCCTGCCAGGGCCGACAATCCGGGAGGATGCCGCAGGACGGAACGCGGCCGCGTGGTCAGCCCAGACATTGCGGGCCGTGCCTGGCTGTTGCGTCGGCCCACCCGCGCAGGCAGGGTCGCCGTCCCAGTTGGAAAGAGAACGCATGTCGCTCCGCATCGCCGTCGGCGGCTTCCTGCACGAAAGCCATTCCTTCGCGCCGCGGCCGACCAGCTGGGCCGAGTTCGTGCAGCCCGGCGGGCTGCCCCCGCTGCGTTCCGGCCCGGCCATGCTGGACGCGGTGCGCGGCACCTCCGTTGCCATCGCCGGCGCGCTGGCCGAGATGGCCGCGGCGGGCGCCGCAGTCGTGCCGCTCACCTGGTGCTTCGCCAACCCGGCCGGCCCGGTGGAGGACCAGGCGTTCGAACGCATCGCCGCGCTGATCTGCGCGGGCCTGGTGGGGGCGTTGGACGATGGCCCCCTGGACGGCGTTTACCTCGACCTGCACGGCGCCGCCATGGCCGACGGGTTCCCCGACGCAGAGGGCGAGCTGCTGCGCCGCGTGCGGGCCGTGCTCGGCGCCGTGCCGGTCACGGTGAGCCTCGATCCCCACGCGAACCTCACGGCGGACATGGTGGACCGGTGCGACGCCGCCGTGCCGTACCGCACCTACCCGCACGTGGACATGAAGGAGGCGGGCGCCCAGGCGATGCGGCTGCTGCTGCGCCGCATCGGCGCCGGGCCGTTCGCCTGCGCCTACCGCCAGCTCGACTACTGGATGCCGATCACCAGCCAGTGCACGCTCGTGGAGCCGATGCAGGGCGTGATGGCGGAGCGTGCCCGGATCGCCAGCCATCCCGGGGTGGTCGAGCTTGCCTGGTGCTTCGGCTTTCCCTACGCAGACTTCCCCGGCTGCGGTCCGGCCCTTGTCGCCTATGCCGACACAGTGGCAGCGGCGGACGAGGCCGCGGACGACTTCCTCTCCTATCTCCAAAACTGCGAGGCGAAGTTCGGCTCCGAGATCCTGCCGGCGCGCGACGCCGTGGCAGCGGCGATGCGGGAGCCTCGCGGTCCCGTCGTGATTGCCGACACCCAGGACAACCCCGGCGGCGGCGGCCACGGCGACACCACAGGGCTGCTGGCGGAGCTGATCGGGCAGGGCGCGCGGGGCGCCGTGGTGTGCCTGATCAACGACGCCGAAAGCGCGGGCCGCTGCCATGATGCCGGGCAAGGCGGCACGGTGCGGCTGTCGCTCGGCGGCAAGTCGGATGGGGTGCCGTTCCCAGTGGAGGCAACCGTGCTGGTGCTGACGGACGGCCAGTTCACGCTGACCGGGCCGATGGGCGGCGGCAACCCGGCCAACATCGGCCCGATGGCGCTGATCGAGGTCGCGCCCGGCATCCGCGTGGTGGCCAGCCGCAAGATGCAGGCACTGGACCAGGCCATCCTGCGCCACGTCGGGATCGAGCCGGCCGCCTGCAGAATCATCGCCCTGAAGTCCTCGGTGCACTTCCGCGCCGACTTCGGGCCGCTCGCCGCCCGAGTGATCGTGTCCGCAGCCCCCGGGCCAGTGGCGGCCGACCCTGCTTCCCTGCCGTTCCGGCGTCTGCGCCCGGGGCTGCGAACGCGGCTCGGCCCATAGGCGGCTGGCACCGCTTGCGGACGGCATGTACCCCTGTCCGGCTTGCGCGCCGGCGCCCATCGCGTCGCCAGGAGTCTGAGTGAGCGTTGGCCTGCGCAACAAGCGCATGCGCACAAGCTGCTCATCGCCGCGTTCCACGTGCTGGGCACGGGCGAGGCCTTCCGAGACCTCGGCGAGAGCTACCTCGACCAAGTGGCCCGCAAGCGCTCCACCGCCAAGCTGGTCCAGCACCTGAGCAACCTGGGATATGACGTCATGCTCGTCCCAAAGGCGGCGTAGCCCCCGTCAGGCGGCCCGCCCGATCTATTTCCGTAGCAGTGTCCCAACCTTGGCAGCCAAACAAACCAGGCGAGAGAACGCCATGACCGAAGCCGTCCAGCACGTACCCTATCACAGTCAATGGGAGTCCCGGGAACTGACCCTGGCCATCCTCTCCGAAGGCGCGGAGGTAGCTCTTCTCCGCGATCCGGCATGGCGCGGGTCCGGCGCCCGGACGGTCGAGGAGTACGCCCAGTGGGCCGGTCACGCCTGCGGCATGGCCTGCCTCAAGATGATCCTCGCCGCCGGTACAGGAACGGCCGTCCCGACGCTCGAACTGGCGCGGCTATGCACGGAGTACGGCGGGTACGTGGTCAATCCCGAGAACGGCGCCATCAAAGGGATGATCTATGCGGCATTCGTGACGTTCAACCGGGGCGGATTCAGCATCGTCTATGCCCCGACCCACTGAGGCGGGCGGCTACACCCCAACTGCACGCCGTCGGCCTCGGAGCGGTAAAGGGCCATTCCCATGGAGGGCGTCGAGAGTGGCCGCCGCAAGTCGGCGTAGGCCATCAGCACAGCCTTACAGCCTTCTTGTCGGGTAGGCGATCATCCCAAGCGCTGCGGCGCAGGGCAGCAGCATGCCGGCCACGCCCGGCAGGCCGGTTCGGTTCAGCCCGAACCATGCAAGGGCAAGAGCGCTCAATCCCAGGTAGCTGCCGATGACGACGGCGGCCGAGCGTTCCCTGCTTAGGCCGCCCCGAACAGGACCACCCAAACAACGACCACCGCAGCGATGGTGAACCCCATGGTGCTCCAGCAGCAAGCTCCTCCGCACCGCCGCGGATGGGCGCGAAGCCGGCCAAGCGGGTCCTGACCCGCGGCCGTCTGCCCTAGCCGGTTCCGCCGTCGTCGGTCTTGCCGATGTTCGCGATCTCCTGCAGCTCATCCCCCGACAAGCCGGCCGGGACCGCGCCGGTCAGCGCGCCATCACCCGCATCCTCGTGGGCCTTGTCGGTCGGCGCGCCGCCCTCCGTGTGGCCGGCGTCGGACTTGGGTGGCTCGGCCTCGGCCGGCGTGGTGTCGCTCATATCCATCCTCCAAACGGCTGCTCTGTTGCGACAACGCGCCGCCCAGCGTCGAAGCGACGCATGCCGGCATCGTGATGCCGAACCTCCGCGCTGCGATGGAGGCCAAGGCGGAGTTGGGCTGGAGCGGGCTTGATCCGCCTGGGTGAACGGCGCTCGGACCGCACGGCCTCCACCTGTTCGGACCCGGCGAGCCGACCGACGAGAGCAGCGGCTTACAGGCGGTTGAAGGCGGTTACCGTTCGCTGTGCATCATCATGTGCTCGGCGGCCTCGGCCGGCGTGCCCACGAAGGTGTGGCCTGATACGCTGTTCTCGACCACGATGTAGGCACCGCTCAGCAAGTTCTCCCGCAGATGTGCCAGAGCCTGCTCGGCGATGGCCTCGTCGCCCGGGCCGTGCTCGGCGCGCAACTGCTGGACCACCACGGCCGGGTTCAGGCGCATCCATGGCATCGTCGGTCTCCTCCTGAGCCTGCTGGCCGGTTGTTCCGGCGGCCCGCCCGATAACGCCCCGGGGCACGCCTGCCACCGACAACGTGGGGCCGCGGCATGGGCGGGAAACCCCCAAGCTCCCCGCCCAGCTCGTCAGGCTGGTTCGTCAGGCTGGCTCGTCCTCACGGACACGCTCGCGCCGGCGCGCGTCCAGCGCCTCCTTCATCTCGACCAGGGACATGCCGCCCTCCCCGCCCGTCAGGCACCGCCACGGCTCGCCGCGCTCGAAGCAGTCCAGCGCCTCCTTCGCACCCCGCGCCGCGTCGGTCGCCGCCCTGGCGGCCAGCGCGCGGGCCGTCCACTCCGAACGGGTGCGGCACACCTGCTCGTCCAGCCCGTCCAGCAGCCCGTCGCGGCCCGCTGCCTTGGCGGTCCTCCACCGCAGCCGGGCCTGCTCGGCCGCCGCCTCGGCGTCCCGGTAGGCCCAGCCCAGCGTGCAGGCCCGCTCGACCTGCATCGCGTTCATCGCCCGCAGGTGCGCCACGGCCGCATCCACCCCCATGCTGAACGCCAGCGCCTCGGCAAGCCTGGTGAACGCCTCGGCCGCCTCCGCCAGGGTGTCGGGACGCCCCTCGTCACCCGCGATCTCATCCGCCATGGCAGCCGCGAGGTCCTCGCGCGGCGCCAGCTCCTCGGCCAGCAGCAGCGTCGGCCTGGCCCGGCGCTCCACAGGGAAGCGCACCACGCCGCCGGTGCCGGGAAGATAGTCGATGTCCATCGCAGTCTCCCTTGTCGTTGCCGCGACTGTGGAATGGACCGCCGTGCAGCGCAAGTAGAATAAACCATAAAACATTGTAATTGCTTGCGAATTTGCATGTTGGGGATCAGCCCGCGAGATGGCGGGTCCCGGCCGCGGGACTTGGCGGACACCGACGCAAGCCACGCGGGCGACGCCGAGCGACCAGGAAGAACGAGCGAGAACACCGAAGGGGGCGGAACGTCCTACGGCAGCCGGCGGGCCGCGGCAAAGGGTGGGGCGGAGCAGCGCGCGGCTCCGATCCCGCGCAAGCGCGCCTTTGCCGC
>CAXUIQ010000063.1:0-12100 GCA_964250815.1 uncultured Acetobacteraceae bacterium | reverse complement strand
CCGCGCCCGGCGCCGCCCCGGGGGGGGGGGCCGCGCCGGGCGGGCCGGACACCCCGGCCATCGAGAGCCTGCGCGACGCTTGGCTCCGCGCGCCCGACTTGGCGGCGCAGCGCAGCTTGGCCGAGCGGCTGCAGGTGCAGGCGTTCCGCGACGTGCCGTACGTGCCGCTGGGCCAGCAGTTCCAGCAGACGGCCCACCGGGCGGACCTGTCGGGCATCCTGCCGGGAGTGCCGGTGTTCTGGAACCTGGCGCGGGGGTGAGAGTGGGGGGCTTCTGTTGCCCGGTGCCCCCCGAACCGCGCCTATCCCTGCTTACGCAGCGACGGCGAGCGCCTCATGATTGTCATTGGCACTTGTGATTTGACCCGATAACGGCGGTATCATGCCGGGCAAAAAGCAGTTCTTTACCACGCGTGTCGAGCCTGTGTCGCCCCCATGTCGCCCGAGGCCATCGGGCGGAATTGGTGGAGGCGCCGGGCACTGCCCCCGGGTCCACAACGCTTATTCCAACTGCCGTTTATCACCATAGCCGTTGTTACAGCGCCTCGAAGATAGGCGTCCGCGCGGCAAAATGCTAGGGGCTTGTCATGCGACTGACCCACGAGCAGCAGGCCGAGATCGATTCGCAGCGGCAGGGCGCCGCCCCCACCCGGCGGGCCACGGTGCCGGCGCTGGAGGACATGCTCTATTGCGCGCTGCCGGTGCTGGACCACGGCTTCGTCCGGGTGATCGACTACATGGGCGACGACGGCGCCGTGGTGCAGGCGGCGCGGGTGAGCTACGGCCGCGGCACCCGCCGGGTCAGCGAGGACGCCGGGCTGATCCGCTACCTGATGCGGCACCGGCACAGCACGCCGTTCGAGATGTGCGAGATCAAGTACCACGTGAAGCTGCCGATCTTCGTGGCGCGCCAGTGGATACGGCACCGCATGGCGAACGTGAACGAGTACTCCGCCCGCTACAGCATCCTCGACCGCGAGTTCTACCTGCCCGCGCCCGAGCACCTGGCCGCGCAAAGCAGCAGCAACCGCCAGGGCCGCGGCGCGGTGCTGGAGGGGGAGGAGGCGGCCGCCGTGCTCGACATGCTCCGGCACGACGCGACGCTGTGCTACGACCATTACGCCCACATGCTGAACGAGGGTGCGGACGGCGAGCCGGCCGACCCCGGGCGCCGCGGCCTCGCGCGGGAACTCGCGCGGATGAACCTGACGCTCAACACCTATACGCAGTGGTACTGGAAGGCCGACCTGCACAACCTGCTGGGCTTCCTGTCGCTCCGCGCCGACAGCCACGCGCAGTTCGAGATCCGCGCCTACGCCGACGCGATGCTGGACACCGTGCGCGCCTGGGTGCCCCAGACCTTCCAGGCGTTCCTGGATTACCGCATGGGCGCCGTGACCTTATCGGCGCAGATGCTGGCGGTGGTGCGCCGCCTCCTGGCCGGCGAGCCGGTGGACCAGCCCGGCAGCGGCCTGTCCAAGCGCGAATGGGCGGAACTGATGGACACGCTGGGGCGCTCATGATCGTCACGGCGGAGCGCGCATGATCGTCGTGGCGGAGCGCGCATGATAATCGTTTTCGGCTCGATCAACCTCGACCTGATCTTCGCGCTTGATCACCTGCCGGGCGCCGGGGAAACGGTGCTGGGTCCGTCCACCCGCCTCGAACCCGGCGGCAAGGGCGCCAACCAGGCTGTCGCCGCCGCGCGGGACGGTGCCACGGTGCTGATGGCGGGCTGCGTTGGGCGGGACGCGCTGGCGGAGCAGGCGCTCGCGACCTTGCGCGCGGACGGCGTGGATTTGTCCCGCGTGTCCCGCGGCGACCTGGCGACCGGATGCGCCGCGATCTGCACGGACACCGCCGGGCGCAACCTGATCGCGGTGGGGTCAGGCGCGAACCTGCTTGCGCAGGCCGACCAGGTGGAGGATGCGCTGCTCGGCCCCGGCACGACGCTGGTGCTGCAACGGGAGACCGACCCGCAGCAGACCGCCGCCCTGATCCGTCGCGCCCGCGCCCGCGGGGCACGCGTCGTCCTGAACCTGGCTCCGGCCGGCCCGCTCGACGCCGACGCGCTCGCCGCCGTGGACGTGCTGATCGTGAACGAGACGGAGGCCGAGTGGCTTGCCGCCCAGCACGGCACCACCCCCGACGCCGCCGGGCTGCACGGGGCGTTGAAGGTGGGCGTCGTACGCACGCTCGGGGAGCGTGGCTCCGAGTGGGCCGACGGGCGCTCTGCCGGCCATGTCGCAGCCCGTCCGGTCGAGGTCGTGGACACGACGGCGGCGGGGGACTGCTTCACCGGCGTGCTGGCGGCGGCGCTCGACCGGGGGATAGGGATGGCAGGCGCTATGGCCCGCGCCGGCACAGCCGCCGGGCTGTGCTGCGGCCGGGCCGGGTCGCAGAACAGCTTGCCGACGAGGACGGAGACGGACCGGGCTAGCTCCGCCAGTGCAGCGTCTGCGCCCGCAGCGGGTTGTTGAACGCCCGGCCTTCCTCCCGCGCCGCCAGGTACTCCTTCTTCAGCCGCTGGTACCAGCGCACCTGCGCGTCCGGGTCGCCCACGAACAGCGGCGCGGGCAGGGCCGGGTTGCCGGTCAGGCGCTCGGCCACCTCGCGGTCCTGGTTGAGGAAGTCCCGCGCCATCCACGCCGCCACCGGACGGAGCGGCGCAAGCCACGGCACGGTCCAGTACACGCAGTAGTGCACGTCCGTCTCCGTGGCCGTCACCGGGGTGGCCGCGGCCAGGACGCAGGCGGAGTGGCGGTCGCCCTCGATGTGCTCGATCCGCACGCCCGGCAGTTGGATGCCGATGTCGATCCGCACGTTGCGGCCCAGCAGGCGGTAGGGGTTGGCGCCCTCCTTCAAGTGGTGGCGCAGCATGCGGAAGCCCATGCCCTCCGGCTCGAACCCCTTGGCCTTGAGCCGCAGCCGGGACGCCGGGTCCTTCTTCCACCAGCGGGACGTGTGGACGAAGGCCGGGTGGCCCGGGTCGAAGAAGCCCCAGGCCGCGAGATCGACGCCGCAAGGGAAGCGCATCGTCGTCGTGACCTGCGGGGCCGCACCCTCGAAGCCCGGCACGGTCGGCACCGGACCCGGCTCGGCCCCGGCCGCGCCGACATGGACCCAGATGTTGCCCTGCACGTCCCGCGCCGGGTAGGTGCGCAGACGGAAGCGGGCCGGGTCGGTGCGGTCGTCGGGCGCCAGCGACGGGATCTCGGTGCAGCGGCCGTCGTCGCTGCGGAACACCCAGCCGTGGTAGCAGCAGCGCAGCGCCTGCCCGTCGAAGGAGCCGTGCCGCATCGGCATCCCGCGGTGCGGGCAGGCGTCGCTGACCGCGAACACCGACCCATCCGCCCGGCGTCCCAGCAGCACGTCCTCGCCGAGCAGCCGGACCGGATGCGTCCGCCCCGGCTTCAAGCGGCGCGCCGACACGGCGAGGTACCAGAAGCCGCGCAGCATCCCGTCGGCCGCGTCCCCGGCTTTCGCGTCAAACTGCAATGGCCGTTCTCCTCAGTCCATCACGATGCGGGGCGCCGCCGGGGCCGGAGCCGCCAGCCCGTCCCAAACCCGGCGCGCGATGGCGGCGAAGGCCTGGGCGGCCGGACTGTCCGGCGCGGCGGCGCAGATCGGCGTGCCGGCGTCCGACGTGGTGCGGATGTCCAGCAGCAGCGGCACTTCCCCCAGGAACGGGATGCCGAGCGCCTCCGCTTCCCGCCTGGCCCCGCCATGGCCGAACAGCTCCGTCCGGTGGCCGCAGTTCGGGCAGCAGAACACGCTCATGTTCTCGACCAGGCCCAGCACCGGCACCAGGGTCTTCTCGAACATGCGGACACCGCGGCGGGCGTCGATCAGCGCGATGTCCTGCGGGGTGGAGACGATCACCGCGCCGCTCAAGGACACCCGCTGCGCCATGGTGAGCTGCGCGTCGCCGGTGCCGGGCGGCATATCGACGACCAGGATGTCGAGCGCGCCCCAATGCACCTGGCCCATCATCTGCTCCAGCGCCTGCATCACCATCGGGCCGCGCCAGATCATCGCCTGGTCCGCGTTGATCAGGAAGCCGATCGACATGGCGGACAGGCCCCAGGCCTGCAGCGGCACCATCATGCCGTCCCGCGTCTCGGGCTTGCGGTCCACGCCCAGCATCCGCGGCAGGCTCGGGCCGTAGATGTCGGCGTCCAAGAGGCCGACGCGGCGCCCCTGCTGCGCCAGCGCGACCGCGAGGTTCACCGCCGTGGTCGATTTGCCGACGCCGCCCTTGCCGCTGGCCACCGCCACCACGTGCGACACCTGCGGCAGCAGCGCCGCCTTGGCGGGAGCCGCAGGGCGGGACGGCGGCGGAGGCGGCGCAGGCTCGGCCCGGTGCGCGGTCAGCACCACGGTTGCGTTGATCACGCCGGGCTGCTTGGCCAGCAGCGCCTCGGCGGCGCGGCGCACCCCTTCCATGGCGGCGGCATGGGCGCGGTCGGTGCGGAGCGCCAGGTGCACCAGGCCGTCCCGCGCCGCAAGGCTGTCCACCAGTCCGGCGGCCACGATGTCCCGCCCGGATGCCGGGTCCTGCACCGCCCGCAGCGCCGCCCGCAGCGCGTCCGTCGTCAATGGCGCCATCGCTTGTAAACCTCCGTTGCCCGGTCAATATGCACGCAGTTGTGAGGCCGCATATGGCGCACGAACGCCGGACTGCAAACGCAGCCGTCGCCGCTCGCGGCACGGTTCCCGCTGCTGCCGGCGGCACACCACGGGAGCCACTGGACCGACATGTCTTGGAATAATGGCGGCGGCTCAGGCCCTTGGGGGCCGGGCAACAACAACACGCCGCCGCGTGGGCCGAACCGCGGCCCGTGGGGCGGTGGCGGCGGCCCGAATGGCATCCCAGACCTGGACGAAGTGCTGGCCCGGCTGCAAGCCTCTGCCCGGCGTTTCGTCCCGGGCGGGCCGGGCGGGCGGCGCGGCAACCCGCGCCTGATTGCGCTCGTCCTGCTGGTCGGCGCCGTGGTCTGGCTGGCCAGCGGCTTCTACCGCGTGGAGCCGGACCAGCAGGGCGTGGTGCTGCGCTTCGGCGCGTTCCAGCGCACGACGCTGCCGGGCCTCAACTACCACCTGCCCTGGCCGTTCGAGCAGGCGCTGACCCCGGCGGTGACGCGCATCAACCGCACGGAGGTCGGCTTCCGCATGGCCTCCGACCCGGCCGGCAGCAACCGGATCGGCGCCACCCGCGACCTGGGCCGCGACATGCCCGCCCGCGACATCCCGGGCCGGAGCACGGCGGCGCGCGAGATCCCGGAAGAGGCGCTGATGCTGACCGGCGACGAGAACATCATCGACATCAACTTCAGCGTGTTCTGGCGCATCCGCGACGCCGGCACCTTCTTGTTCAACACGCGCAACCCGGAGAACACCGTGAAGTCGGTGGCGGAAAGCGTGATGCGGGAGGTGGTCGGGCGCACCCCGATCCAGCCGGCGCTGACGGAGGCGCGCGCCCGCATCGAGCAGTCGGTGACGACCGGCGCGCAGAGCGTGCTGGACCAGTACGGCGCAGGCGTCGAGATCACCCAGGTGCAGCTCCAGAAGGTGGACCCGCCCAACGCCGTGATCGAGAGCTTCCGGGACGTGCAGCGCGCCAACACGGACGCGGAACGCGCCCGGAACGAAGCCGAAAGCTACCGCAACGACATCGTGCCCCGCGCCCGCGGCGACGCGGCACGGCTCACCGCGGAAGCCGACGGCGCGCGGCAGGCCAACATCGCCGAGGCCGCCGGCCAGGCGCAGCGCTTCCTGAGCGTCTATCAAGCCTACGCCGCGGCTAAGGACGTGACGCTGAAGCGCCTGTATATCGAGACGATGCAGGACATCCTGACCAAGACGCCGTCCATCGTCGTGGACGACAAGCTGCAGGGCATCGTACCCTATCTGCCGCTTGATCCCAACGGTAGGCCACGGCCCCCAGCAGCGCCTGCATTGCCCGCCGCGCCGGTGGCGGAGGCTCCGCGGTGAGCCGCCCCGTCCTTGCGGCCATCGCGGCCGCGCTGGTCCTCCTCGTGCTGGCCGGCGCCAGCCTGTTCACCGTGGCGCAGACCGAGCAGGTGCTGATCACCCAGTTCGGCCAGCCGATCCGCGTCATCAGCACGCCGGGCCTGCACATGAAGGTGCCGTTCGTCCAGACGGTGATCAGCTTCGACCGCCGCCTGCTGGACTACGAGACGCCGGGCGAGGAGGTGATCCTGGCCGACCAGCGCCGCTTGATCGTGGACAGCTTCACTCGGTTCCGCATCGCCGACCCGCTGCGCTACTTCCAGGCCGTGGGCTCGGCAGAGGACGCGATCCGCGCCCGGTTGAACTCCGTCGTGACCTCCTCGCTCCGCCGCGTGCTGGGCAACGAGCAATTGCTCAAGGTGCTGTCGGCCGACCGCGGGCGCATCATGGGGCTGATCCGCGGCCAGGTCAGCGACGAGATGCAGGAGTTCGGCGTGAAGATCGAGGACGTGCGCCTGCGCCGGGCCGACCTGCCGGAGGAAAACACCCAGGCCATCCTGAGCCGCATGAAGTCGGAGCGGGAACGCATCGCAAGCCAGGCCCGGGCGGAAGGCGCCGAGGCCTCCGCCCGCATCCGCGCCGACGCCGAGCGCGACCGCACCGTGCTGCTGGCGGAAGCGCGGGCCACCGCCGACCGGTCCCGCGGCGAGGGCGAGCGGCAGTCGATCAAGATCTACGCCGACGCCTTCCAGCAGGACCAGAAGTTCTACGAGTTCTACCGCACGATGCAGGCCTACCGGGAAGCGTTCGGCAACGGCCAGTCCCGCCTCGTGCTCACGCCCGACAGCGACTTCCTGCGCATGCTGCGGCAAGCGCCGGGGCAGTAGCAGCCGGTGGGCGGCATTTTCAAACCGGTGAGACACCCCACCTATCGGCTTGCGAGTGCATGGCCGGCATGAGCAGATCCACCATCCGCCTTCCATTCGGGAGTTTCGTCATGCGCCTTCGGACCTTTCGCGCGCTTGCACTCGCCAGCGTGTTCATGATGCCGGCCATGCTGCCGCCGTTCGTGCCGCAGGCCGTGGCGCGCGGCGCGCCGGACAGCTTCGCCGACCTGGCGGAGACCCTGCTGCCGGCCGTGGTGAACATCTCCTCCACGCAGAACGCCCAGGCGCGGGCCGACCGCAGCGGCCCGGAAATCCCTACGTTCCCGCCGGGCTCGCCGTTCGAGCAGTTCTTCAAGGACTTCCTGGACCGCAACCATCCTCCCGGCGGCCAGGGCGGCCCGCAGCGGCGCGGCCCCAACCGCGGCGGAGGCCCGCAAGGCGGCCCGGACGGCGGCCCCGGCAGCGGACGTTCGGTCAGCCTCGGCTCCGGTTTCATCATCGACCCCGCCGGCTTCATCGTCACCAACAACCACGTGATCGACGGCGCGGACGAGATCAGCGTGACGCTGCAGGACAACACGACGCTCAAGGCGACGCTGGTCGGCAAGGACGACCGCGTTGACCTGGCCTTGCTCAAGGTCGAAAGCGACAAGCCGCTCAAGGCCGTGCCGTTCGGCGACAGCGACACCGGGCGCGTGGGCGACTGGGTGCTGGCGATCGGCAACCCGTTCGGGCTGGGCGGCTCCGTCACCGCCGGCATCGTCAGCGCCCGCGGGCGGGACATCCGGCAAGGGCCGTACGACGACTTCATCCAGACGGACGCCGCCATCAACCGCGGCAATTCCGGCGGGCCGTTGTTCAACATGGCGGGCGAGGTCATCGGCATCAACACCGCCATCTACTCGCCGTCCGGCGGGTCGGTCGGCATCGGCTTCTCGGTGCCGGCGAACCTCGCGAAGTCGGTTGTCATGCAGTTGAAGGAGTATGGCCACGCCCGCCGCGGCTGGCTGGGCGTCCGCATCCAGCAGGTGACGCCGGACATCGCCGAGGGCGTCGGCCTCAAGGACATCGCCGGCGCCATGGTGGCCGGGGTGAACGAGGGCGGTCCGGCCGATGCGGCGAAGATCCGCGGCGGCGACATCATCCTCAAGTTCAACGGCCAGGACGTGAAGGAGATGAAGGCGTTGCCGCGCATCGTGGCGGAAACGGTGATCGGCAAGAGCGTGCCGGTGGTGCTGTGGCGCGACGGGAAGCAGGTCACGGTGCAGGCCTCGGTCGGCGAGTTGCCGGACGACGTGCAGCAGGCTGCCGCCACTGCGCCCGCGCCGGAACGCACGCCGAACCGCACGGCGGAAATCTCGGGCCTCGGCGCGCGGCTGGCGCCGATCACCGACGACCTGCGCGACAAGTTCAAGCTGTCGCAGGACCAGAAGGGCGTCGTCGTGACCGACGTGGCGCCGGACGGCAACGCCGCCGGACGCGGCTTGAAGCCCGGCGACGTGATCGTGGAAGTGCAGCAGGAGCCGGTGGCCAGCCCGTCCGACGTGCAGGAGCGCATGGACCGCTTCCGCAAGCAGAACCGCAAGACCGTGCTGATGCTGATCCAGAGCGGCGACGGGCTGCGCTGGGTGCCGGTGCCGCTCGCGGCGGACAGTTCGAGGCAGCCGGGCTGAGGAGGCAGTGCCGGGCCTGGTGGGAGACATCAGGCCCGCCGCGGCGCCGCATCCCGAAACCTGGCTCAAGGTCCGACCGGACGGCTTGTACTGCGAACCCGGCGGTTTCTACATCGACCCGCTGCGTCCGGTGAGCCGTGCCGTGATCACCCACGCCCATGCTGACCATGCCCGGCCGGGCCACGACGCCGTGCTCGCCAGTCCCGAGACGCTGGCGCTCATGGATGTCCGCATGGGCGCGGGCCGGGCTGGCGCGGTGCAGCAGGCGCTGCCTTACGGCGAACCCATCAGTGTCGGCGAGGTCCGCGTTTGGATGCAGCCGGCCGGGCACGTGCTGGGCAGCGCGCAGGTGGCGATGGAATGGCGCGGCAGCCGGACCGTGGTCAGCGGCGACTACAAGCGCCAGCCCGATCCCACTTGCCTGCCCTTCGTCCCGATCCCTTGCGACGTGTTCGTGACGGAGGCGACCTTCGCCCTGCCGGTGTTCCGCCACCTCCCGGCGGAGCATGAGATTGCCAAGCTGCTCGACAGCGTGTCGCTGTTTCCCGACCGCACGCACGTCGTGGGCGCTTATGCGCTCGGCAAGGCGCAGCGGGTGATCGCGCTGCTGCGGCAAGCCGGGTGGGACCGGCCGATCTACCTGCACGGCGCGCAGATGCCGCTCTGCGCCGCTTACGAGCGCCTGGGCATCCCGCTCGGCGAGCTGCTGCCGGCGACGGCCGCGGGCAAAGACAAGCTGCAAGGGGCCATCGTCATTGCGCCGCCAAGCGCCATCGCCGACCGCTGGGCACGGCGCCTGGCCGAACCCGTGGTGTGCGTCGCTTCCGGCTGGATGCGGGTGCGGCAGCGGGCGCGCAGCAAGGGGGTGGAGCTGCCCTTGGTCATCTCGGACCACTGCGACTGGGACGAGCTGAACCAGACGCTCGACGACGTGGGAGCGCCGGAGGTCTGGGTGACGCATGGGCGGGAGGAGGCGCTGATCCATGAGGCGGCGAAGCGCGGCATCCGCGGCCGGGCGCTGCGCCTGGTCGGCTACGGCGACGAGCAGGAGGACCTGACGGAACCCGCGGCGGCATGATCGCCTTTGCCGAGTTGCTGGAGCGCCTGGTGTTCACGCCGGGGCGCCTGGCGAAGATCGCGCTGCTGCGCCGGTACTTCGCGACGCAGCCGGACCCGGACCGCGGCTTCGGCCTCGCCGCGTTGACCGGGGAGCTGGCGTTCCAGGCGGCGAAGCCCGCCATGGTGCGGGCCTTGGTCGAGGAGCGCACCGATCCCGTGCTGTTCGCCATGTCGCGCGACTACGTGGGCGACCTGGCCGAGACCGTCGCGCTGATCTGGCCGGCGGCGCCGAGCAACGCCGGGCCGCCGCGGATGACGGAGGTGGTGCAGACGCTGCTCAGCACGCCGAAATCCGAGCTGCCTTTCGTGCTGGCCGGCTGGCTCGATGCGTCCGACGCTTCCGTGCGCTACGCGCTGCTCAAGCTCATCACCGGGGAGCTTCGGGTCGGCGCGTCGGCGCGGCTGGCGAAGGTCGCCCTGGCCGAGGTCGCGGAGGGACGGATCGCCGCGGACGAGATCGAGGAAGTCTGGCACGGCCTGGTGCCCCCCTACGCGCCGCTGTTCGCCTGGATCGGAGGCCACGCGCCGCGTCCCGACCCGGCGGGCGCGCCGGTATTCCGCTCCCCCATGCTGGCGCACCCGCTGGAGGCGGCGGACATCGCGGCCCTCATCCCTTCCGCGTTCCGCGCCGAGTGGAAGTGGGACGGCATCCGCGTGCAGCTCGTGGCGACGCCGCACGGACGCCGCATCTTCTCCCGCGGCGCCGACGACATCTCGGGCGCGTTTCCCGAGATCGTGGAGGCCATGGCGTTCCATGCGGTGCTGGACGGCGAGCTGCTGGTCATCCGCGACGGCCAGGTGCAGCCCTTTGCCGACTTGCAGCAGCGGCTCAACCGCAAGGCGCCGGGCGCCAAGGCGCAGCGCGACTACCCCGTGGCGGTCCGCCTCTACGACCTGCTGTTCGACGAGGCCGAGGACCTGCGCCCCTTGCCGTTCGACGAACGGCGCAAGCGGCTGGAAGCCTGGCATGCCCGGCACAGCCCGCCGCGCATGGACCTGTCCGAGCTGATCCCGTTCAGCACGGTGGATGAGCTTTCCGCGATCCGCGACGGCACCCGCGCGGCCAGCATCGAGGGGCTGATGCTGAAGCGCGGCGACAGCGCCTACGTGCCGGGCCGGCCCAAGGGCCAGTGGTGGAAGTGGAAGCGCGACCCTCTCACCATCGACGCCGTGGTGATGTACGCGCAGCGCGGCCACGGCAAGCGCAGCAGCTACTACTCCGATTACACCTTCGGCCTGTGGCGGGAGGACGGGGAGCTGGTGCCGGTCGGCAAGGCGTATTCCGGCTTCACCGACGCGGAGCTGGTGACGCTGGACCGCTGGATACGCAACCACACCGTCCACCGCTTCGGCCCGGTGCGCGAGGTGGAGCGCGGCTTGGTGCTTGAGATCGCCTTCGACGCGGCCCAACGCAGCAACCGGCACAAGTCCGGCGTGGCGCTGCGCTTTCCCCGCGTCGCCCGGGTGCGGATGGACAAGCCGCCGGAAGAGGCGGACCGGCTCGACACGCTGATGCGGCTGATTGAGCCTGGCGCCGTTCAGGCGTAGCGGCGCAGGCCCACCGCGCCGAAGGCGATGCTGGGCACGCCGCAGAACGCAAGGACCAAGGACGTGGGCAACAGCCCGAGCAGCGCCGGGGCAACCACCAGGCCGAGCAGGAAGCCAAGCTGGCTCGCCGCGATGAAGGCGCGGGCGGCGGCCTGGATGTCCGCCCGCGGCAGCTCGGTCTGCTGCAGCACCGCCATCGGGATGTCCTGCATGGGGCCGCCCACGGCGCAGAAGGCGGCGATGGCGGCGTAGGCGGGCAGCAGCAGCGCCTTCGGCAAGCCTGCGGCCTCGGTCAGCGCGAGCGCGCAGATGCCGACGCCCATGCACAGGTTGCCGGCGAAGATCTGCCGCCCCGGCCGGGCCGGCATCGGGCGGCTGCCGATGACCAGGTTGGCCAGCAGGTTGGTGCAGCCATAGGCCGAGATGACCGTGCCATACGCGGCGACGCCCGATCCGCCCGGCCCCGTCAGGCCATGGCGCGCCACCAGCAGCGGCAGGATCAGGAAGAACACGGCGTACCACGCGCCGTTCAGCGGGCCGCTTCCCGCCAGCACGTAGCCCAGCAGGCGGTGCCGCCCCACCGCTCGGACGCCATGCAGCATGGAGGCGAGCAGGCTGCCCGGCGACGCCGGCCGGGCGGCGGGAAGCCGGGCCTGCCGCTGGATCGCCAGCAGCGCCGCCGCCGAGGCGAGGTACGTCGCCGCATCGGCCGTCAGCATGTGGCGGATCGGCAGCACGAGGACGAGCGCGCCGACCAGGGCGGGGCCGAGCAGCCGGGCGATCCGCTCGGTCGCATCCAGCAGCGCGTTGGCGGCCGGCAGCACGGCCGGGTCCGCGACCAGCGCCGGGATCGCCGATTGCAGTGCCGGGCGGAACACGGCCTGGCCCGCGCCGAGTACGG
>CAXUIQ010000062.1:0-12268 GCA_964250815.1 uncultured Acetobacteraceae bacterium | reverse complement strand
AGCCTGCACCGTGTCCGGCGTAGCGGTCTCGATCGTGAACCCGCCGGCGCGGGCGGCGCGGTTGCGGTTCATGCGCAGTTTCCGCAACGTGTTCGCCGGCACCACCTCCGCCAGCCCAGCAGCCATCTTGGGCAGCGTCAGCACCGGGCAGGGCTGCCCTTCCGACCATTCGGCGCGCCAGCCCGCCGGGGCGACCCCGCGCAGCGCCGAGCCCGGCGGCACCTCGATCAGGTCGCACACGTCCACCCCGTCCGTCCGCGCGTGGTCCAGCGCCGCTTGCAGCAGCGGACCCGGCGCCACGCCCGGCTCCAAGAGCGCGTCCAGGTGGTCCGTGGTGCCGGCGCCGATGGGCAGCAGCTTGCGCACGCCCGGCTCGTCCAGGCGATAAAGCGGCAGCACCCCCGATAGCCGCCCGTTTGTGCGCTGGGTCGCCACCCGCGGCGCGCCGGTGCCGAAGTGCCGCCACCACGGCAACAGCCAGGCGGGCGCGGCAAAGGGCGACGCCTCCGGCACCCGGCGCCACAGCGCCTCCCACTCGGGCGCCAACGCCAGCAGCGCCGCGTCGGTGCCGAGCAGGTCAACCCCGGTCACGCCGCGGCGGCGACGCGCGCCAGCATGTGGTAGCGCTCGATGTAGGCGGCGGTCATGCGCTCGATCGAGAAGCGGCGCCGGGCGGCCTCGCGGCACGCGGCGGGGTCGATCCGGTCCACCCGGCGGATCGCATCCGCCATGCCGTCCACGCCATCGACCAGGAAGCCGGTGCGGCCGTCCTCGACCACCTCCGGCAGCGCGCCGCGGCCGAAGGCGATGACCGGGGTGCCGCAGGCCGCCGCCTCCATGGCGACCAGCGAGCTGGTCTCGGGGACGAGGCTAGGCACCAGCAGGCACCGCGCGGCGGCCAGCAGGCGGCGCTTCCGGAGGAAGCCGACCGGGCCCAGCCAGCGGCGGCGCCGGTCGAGGCGGGGCAGGATCTCGGCATGGAAGTAGTCCTGGTGCGCCGGGTAGGGAAACACGCCGCCGGCCAGCAGCATCGGCGCGTCAGCCGCCCGCGCCGCGTCCAGCGCCAGGTGCAGCCCCTTTTCCGGGCACACCCGGGCCAGGGTCAGCGCGAAGCGGCACTTGCGCGGATGCACGGCGCCGAGCCGCGCCACCGGCACCCCGTTCGGGATCGGCGGCAAGAGGCGCGGGCCGGGCGGCACGTCGCCCATCTGGCTCTCGGACACGCCGCTGACCCAGGTGTCCTCGCGGTCCGGCGCGAGCGCCTCGGGCGGATACCAGTCGGGCGGCAGGTGCAGCGTGGCCAGCATCGGCGGGCCGGGCGGGGGAAGGTAGGAGTAGAAGTCAAGCCCGTGCATGTGGATGACATCGACGCGCTCGCGCCGCAGCACGTCGGCGGTGATCCGGCGGATCGCGTTCTGCCGGGCCGTGTGCCGCGCGTCGGTGATGCGGCCGGTGGCCGGCGGCGCGGGAAAGGCGTGCAGCTCGCCCGCCACCTGCGACCCGGCGCAGGCAATCACGATGCTTCGGTGGCCCGCCGCCGCGAGCGCGTGGTCAAGGCTGCTCAGCACCTGCTCCGAGCCGCCCACCGAGTCGATGCCGACCGGCGCCAACGGGTAGGCGATGTTGAGGACCGTCAGGCGCCGCATCGGGCCGCCTGCGCCAAGCTGCGCCAGCGTGCGCCGGTCATGCTCCATCCCCAATGCTCGTAGTTCAGCCGGCCCGGCATCGGCGGCTCCGTAAAGTCGTAGGGGGGCGCCGGGCGGAACGCCTCCTGCTCGGTGCCGAACGCCTGGAGCGTCTTGGCCTGGGTGCGGAAGCAGCCGAACATCGCCCGCTTGCGCGCCCGTTCGTCGTCCGAGAGCGCGATGGCCGTGGGATCGGGACCCGGCAGGAACCGGCCGGTCAGCAACGCGCCCGCCGGGTCGGCATGGTAGCCCACGAACTCCAGCACCGGACGCCCCCCGGCCGCGGCGTGCACGGCGAAGGCGGCGGCGTCATGGTCGGGGTGCCCGCCCTCGTAGGCGTGGGTGATCACGGCCTCGATGCCATGCGCGTCGAACAGGCGGGACAGGGCGCGGGCGAGGGTGGGCATGTGGAAGCTGGCTTCCTGGTCCACGATGCCCAGCTCCACCAAGTCCGGCGACACGCCCGCGGCATCCAGCGCCGCCATCAGCTCGCCGCGCCGGGCGGCGGCATAGTCCGCAGGCGTCTCGAACCCCGCTGCGGCGGCGTCCGGCAGCGCACGCGGCGCGCCGTCGGTCACGTGCACGAGCAGCAGCCCCGGCAGCAGGTGCAGGCTGGCCCCGGCGGCAATCGGCTCGTCGGCCGGAGGGGCGACCACCAGCGCCACCCGGGCGTCCACCAGCCGCCGGGCCGCGAGGCCGCGCAGGACGGCCTCCATGCGGTCAACTGGCCGCGGCGCGCAACGGCAGCGCGTCAACCTTGCTGGGGGCGCTGCTCCGCAGCGGGCCTGGCGCGTAGCGCCGGATCATCGCGCCGCAGAACTCGGCGAACTCCTCGGGGTGGGTCGGCACGGCGGTGTAGTGCGGCCATTGCCCCTTGTGCTCCGGCGTGAAGCAGAAGGTGGCGGTGACGCGGAACCCCTCCAGCGCGCGCATCTGCCGGTCGAACCACGCCTCCGCATCGGGCCGGAACCAGTCGGCCCAGCTCAGCCCGGTGCGCAGCGTGGTCACGCCCAGGTCCTGCATGTGGCGCACCGCGTCGTCCAGCCGGTGGTCCTCGAAGTGGAACCATTGGCACAGCCCGACCTCGGGCGTGTATTCGTGGAAGATGCGGGCGGCGCGCTTCGCCCGGCCGTGCTCGTCCAGCAGGCCCATGTGGAAATGCCGGTAGTAGCTGCTGCCCTCCGCTTCCCGGTGCCGGGTGGTGGCGGGCCAGGCGGCCGGCAGGTCGTAGAGGCTGTACCATTGGATGCGTTCCGGACGCTTCGGGCCGAGGCCCAGCAGCAGCTCCGCCGTGCGGCGCAGGCCCCATTCCTGCACCTCCTCTGCGCCGAAGGTCGAGATGCCGACCTCGCTGACCCAGAGCGGCAGGTCGGTCACGGCGCGGATGCTGTCGAGCTTCGCCGGCCACTCGTCGAGCATCCAATGGTTCCAGTCGAGCGGGAAGCCATGCACCGCCACTGCATCGAGGTCCGTGAACGCGCCGTGCCCTTGCAGCAGCCGGATGAAGTCGGGGTCGATCGGGCTGATGCCGCCCAGGACGCGCGGCAGGCCCGGCGCTTCCGCCGCGATGGCCTGGCCGGCCAGCTTGGCCATGCGCGCGAAGATGGCCCAGCCCGGATCGTTCTCGAAATCCCAATGCGACTTGTTGTTCGGCTCGTTCCAGATCATCGCGGCCTCGATCATGGCCGGCCCTCCTTGCCCCAAGCGGGGTAAACCGCCCCGTAGCGCGCGTCCGGCAGCGGCGCGGTGCGGCAGATGAACACCTCGTCCTCCGGGTTGGCCTCGATGCGGAACCCGGCGGCGCGCAGCATCGCCGCCGAGCACGCGGCGTTCGGCGCCCACCAGTTGGTGTTGTCGTGGGAGTAGCTGCGCTCGATGAAGTGCAGCTTGGGGTAGCCGGGGTCGTCGAAGATTGCCGTTTCCCAGAACTCGTAGTCGTCGGCCAGCGGCAGCACCGCGCCCGACCCGCGCTGCATCGACTGGAACACCAGCAGGTCGCCCGCCACGTGCTCGCGGATCAGGTCCAGCGCCAGCAGGGGATGGCGCAGGTGGTAGAGCACGCCGATGAAGAACACCACGTCGAACCGCTCGCCCAGCCGGCCCACGTCATAGACGGACATCTGCCGGAACTCGATGTCGAGGCCCTGCACCTCGGCGGCGAAGCGCGCCTGCGCCAGGTAGTCCTCGTCGAAGTCGATGCCCAGCACCCGGTCGGCGCCGCGCCGCTTCATCTCCATCGCGTAGAACCCGGCGTTGCAGCCGATGTCGAGCACCGTCTTGCCGCCGAGGTCCGCAGGCAGGCTGTCCTGGAAGCGCCGCCACTTCACGGCGGGGTAGTCGCCGAGGAAGTGCTCCGGCGCGGTCCGGACGCCGCGCAGGTCCATGTTGTGGAACCACGGCCCCAGCGTCTGCACCCGCTCGCGGATGCGGTCGGTTGTCCAGTCCTGCGTGCTCAAACGGCGCTCCCTTCCAGAGTGGCCGATCCCGTCCGCTTCTCCGCCATGGCGTGCGGGGTCGCCGGCTCCGCGGCCTGCCCGCCCAGCAGGCGCATCGCTTCCCGGTAGCCGTTGAGCGTGCCGACATCGACGTAGCTGCTGCCCGCCCGCACGCCCCAGGCGGCGCCGCCCTCTGCCAGCCAGGCGTTGGCCAGCGTGCCGATGTACTCGTCCGCCCGTTCCCGTCGCAGCCACAGGCGGTGCAACGCATGGAGCGTGGCGCCGGGCATCTTGAAAGCGCCCCAGATCCAGTTGGACCGGGCGGCGGTGGACTTTACCTGGATCGCCTGCACGCGCCCGTCATCGTCCAGCTCCACCGCGTCGAACAACTCGGGCCGCTCCACGGGAAACAGCAGGAACGACAGGCGGTCGTCCGGCAGGCGGGCCAGCGCGTCGGCCGGGAACCAGATGGTGTCCGGCAGGCCCACGATCACCGGCTCGCTTTCGGGGATCAGCGGCAGGGCGCGGAAGATGGCGTCGCACAGCCCGGCAGCGCCGGCCTGGCAGACGTAGGCCAGGTCCACGTCGCCCACGGCCCCGCCGTAGTATTGCAGGATGTCGCTCTTCCAGGGCGAGATCACGAAGCAGATCTTGGTGGCGCCGCCCCGCACCATGCGCTCGATCAGGTACTCGCTGACCGCCCGCGGCCGCTCCACGCCGCTGGCGTCGAGGCGCGATCCGACCGGCAGCAGCTCCTTGCTGAACGCCAAGGGCTGGATGCGCGTGCCGCTGCCGGCGGCCGGGATGATGCCCCACATCAGACGCGCTCCCGCGAGCCGACGGCCTCGAAGGCCTGCACCATCTCGGCCACGCGGCGGGCGGCGCTGTGCTCCGCCAGCGTGCGCTCGCGGGCGCGTCGCGCGATGGCGGCGAGGTCGCCCGGCGCCATGCGCAGCGCCGCCAGCGCGTCCTCGGTCGAGTGCGCCACCAGGATCTCGCGGCCCGGCTCGAAGAAGTGGTCCAGCCCGGCCCAGGCGTCGGTCAGGATGGGGACGCCGCAGGCCGCGGCTTCGAACAGCCGCCCGGACGGGCACCAGCCGGCGCGGGCCATCGCGTCGCGCGTCACGTTCAGGGTGAGGCGGGAGGAGCAGTAGAACGCCGGGTGCGCCGGCGGCGGCAGGTGGCGCACGAAGAAGGTGTTGGGCGTCCACGGAAAGCCGTCCGGGTACTGCGCGCCGCCGATCACGAAGCGCTCCTCCGGCAAGGCCCGCGCGGGTTCCACGAACAGGCGTTCGAGCGCCGCCTGCCGGTCGGCGGCGTAGGTGCCGAGATAGGACAGCAGCGCGTCGTACTCCGGGCGCGGCGCCGCCGGGCGGTGCAGCGCCGGATCGACCGAGCCGTAGATCGGCGCCACGCGGCGCGCGCCGAGCTGGGTGCGCAGCGCGTCCAGCGCACCGCCGCCGGTGTAGCTCAGCACGAGGTCGAAGCCCCCCAGGCCGTCCGGCCCGATGTAGTCCACGACCTCCCCGGCATCGAGCCGCGCCAGGGTCACGGGGGTGTCCAGGTCGTAGAAGCAGCGCAGCGCGGCCGTGCTGTCCTGCACGAGCCGGGTCGCCGCAAGCGCGTCCGGGCAGTACGACGTGACCATCCCGACATCCGCCCCCGCAAGCGCGCTGCGCGCCCGCGGCAGGGCGGCCGCCCAATCGGGATACAGCACCAGCTCGCCGCCGTCCGGCAGGGCCGAAAGGTCGCGGTAGTCCCGGTAATACGGCACGTCGCGCTCGAAAAAGGCGACCCGGTGCCCGGCCGAAAGCAGGGCGCCGATCAGGCCGCGCCACAGCGCCGCGTGCCCGTTGCCCCAGGAGCTGCTGACCGACAGGCCGAAGACCACGATCTTCATGCCGGCACCGCCCGGCGCTGGCCGCTGCACGCCTGCGCGGCTTCGGCAAAATACGCTTCGAGCTGGGCGGCCCGGTGGTCGCCGGTGTGTGCGCCCAGCACGCGCGCCCGGGCGGCGGCGGCCATGGCCCGGCGCCGGCCCTCCGGCAGCGTGCGGACCGCCGCGAGCACCTCCTCGGCCGAGGCGGCGATCAGGATTTCCTTGCCGGGCCGGAAAAAGGCGTCAAGCCCGGCCCACCAGTCGCTGATGATCGGCACGCCGCAGCACGCCGCCTCGAACAGCCGCACGCTGGGGCTGTGGCCGCGGCGCACCATGTCGGCGCGGGTCACGTTCAGGGTGTACCGCTGCGCGGCGTAGAAGGCGCGGTGCTGGTCGGGCGCCAGGTGCTCGATGCGCTCGACGTTGCCGGGCCAGGCGAGCGCGGCCGGGTATTGCGGCCCGGCCACCACGAACCGCCCAGCGCCCCACGCCCGCGCCGCCCGGCACAGCAGCCGGTCCACCACCGGCTGCCGGTCGGCGCTGTAGGTGCCGAGGTAGCCGAGGTCCCAGGCCGGCACGGCGTCCGGGTCGGGGCGGTGGACCTCCGGATCGGCGGAGCAGTAAAGCGCCCGCGCCATCGGCGCCCCCAGAGTGCGCTCCAGGTATTGCAGCGTCGGCCCGCCGGTGAAGGACAAGTACAAGTCGAAGCCGCGCAGCAGCTCCGTCGTCAGGTAGTCGCAGGCGTCGTCGTCCAGCGCCGCCAGCGTCACCGGGGTGTCGATGTCGTAGAACGCCGTGACGCCCCCGGCCAGGCGCTGCACCAGCGCGCCCACCGCGGTGCCGTCCGGCACGTAGGACCCCACGACGACCAGATCCGCCGCCCGGATCGCAGCACCCCAACGCTGCGACAGCTCCTCCAGCCCGGCGTAAAGCTCCGTTTCGCCGTAGGGCGGCGCCGGCAGGTCGCGATGGTCGGCGTACCACGGCTTGTCCCGTTCCAGGAACAGGACGCTGTGGCCGCGCCGGGCCAGGCCGCGCACCAGGCCGCGGAACGTCGTCGCGTGCCCGTTGCCCCAGGACGAGGTGATGGTCAGGCCGAGGATCACGATCCGCAACGTCTGGGCCTAGCGAATCCGGCGGGATGGACGGGACATGGACACGGCTCGTTCGTCCTATCGCAAACCTTGTAGGCCTACAAACTCCGAATTGCGCCGGGGTTCCCCGGGCGCCGCCGCCGGAGCAGTCGGCCAAGGTCCGCCTGCATCCGCGCCACCGGCTCCGCCCATTGGCCGGGCAGGGCCTGCCGGTACAGCCGGACCGAGTCGTACCACCGGCTGCGCCGCCCCGTCATCCAGCGCCAGTCGGCCTCCGCCTTCAGCAGCAGCCAGGCCGGCCGGCCCAGCGCGCCGGCCAGGTGCGCTATCATCGTGTCCACTGTCACCACCAGGTCGAGCGCCGCCAGCATCCGGGCCACCGTCCCCACGTCCGCGCTGCGGTCCCCGGTGTCCAGCACCGGGGGCGCTCCGGGGCCGGACAGCTCCGCCGTCCCGGGGCCGCGCTGCAAGCTGACCAGCCGCACGCCGGGCGCTTGGGCCAACGGCGCCAAGGCTTGCAGCGGCACGGACCGCTCCGGGTCCCAACCGCCGGCCTGCCAGCACAGCCCCACCAGCAGGCCGTCCGCCGGCCGGGGCAGCGGCTCGGCGGCAAGGTAGGGCGCGCCGTCCGGGGGGAGGCGCAGCGCGTGGGCGAGTTCCATGATCTCGATGTCGCACTCCGACGCGGGGGCCGGCGCATCCGGGCGGAACGGGATCAGGCGGTCAGGGCCGGGCAAGGCGCGCAGCACCGGCAGCAGTTCCGGCTGCGCTTCCAAGGCCACGTGCGCGGCGCGGCGCCGGAGCGCGGGCAGGTAACGGCAGAATTGCAGCGTGTCGCCGAGGCCGTGGTAGCAGCGGACCAGCACCCGGCGTCCGTCCAGGCCGTGCCCGTCCCACACCCAGCGCAGGTGGTAGGGCAGGGCGGGATCGTCCCGCGTCGCCGGGTCGCGCGCCCGGAGCACCGCGTCGCTGACTTCCCAAGCGGCGTCGAACGCGCCCACCCGCATGGCCCAGTCCCATGAGGCGCCGGGGTTCCCGGAACCGTGCCCGATTCGCCGTTGAGTGAGCAAAGGATGCGGCATAAGGGAACAATGGAGCCACGGCGCAGACCCAGGCAACGTGGCGGAGCCGCCTGCGTTGCCCGGGCCTGGTCCGGCGACCGGAAGCAACCACTGGGACCACGGATGCAATACCTGTTCATCACCCACGCTGCCCGGCGGCACGTGGCGGCCCTGGCCGCGTTCCTGCGCTCGGAAAGCGCAGGCGGCCTGGTGCTGATCGTCTCCGCCGTGGCGGCGCTCGGCTGGGCCAACTCCGCCGCGGCGCCGGCCTACCGCGCCATGCTGCGCTACCCGCTCGGCGCGGGCGGCTTGGCGATGCCAGCGCATGTCTGGGTCAACGACGGGCTGATGGCGCTGTTCTTCCTGCTGGTCGGGCTGGAGCTGCGCCGCGAGATCACGGAGGGCGAGCTGGCTTCGCCCGCGCGGCTGGCGGCGCCGGGCTTGGCGGCGCTGGGCGGCATGGCGGTGCCGGCGGCGATCACCGTGGCGCTGAACTGGGGCGACAGCACGGCGCTGCGCGGCTGGGCGGTGCCGGTGGCGACCGACATCGCTTTTGCGCTGGCCGTGCTGAGCGTGCTGGGCCGCCGGGCGCCGATGGCGCTCAAGGTGTTCCTGACGGCGCTGGCGATCATCGACGACCTGGGCGCCATCGTGGTGATCGCGGTGTTCTACACGAAGGGGCTGGACCTCCTGGCGCTGGGCTTCGCGGCGCTGGTGTGGCTGGGACTGCTGGGCTTGAACCGCGCCGGCATGCGGCGGCTGTGGCCGTACATGCTGGGCGGCGCGGTGCTGTGGGCGCTGGTGTTCCGGT
The DNA here is from genome assembly GCA_964250815.1 of uncultured Acetobacteraceae bacterium. Classification (GTDB taxonomy): domain Bacteria; phylum Pseudomonadota; class Alphaproteobacteria; order Acetobacterales; family Acetobacteraceae; genus CAHJXG01. Next base: position 3,303 of record CAXUIQ010000062.1, on the reverse strand, counting down.
CCGGCGTGCACGCCACGCTGGCCGGCGTCGCTTTGGCCTTCGTCGTGCCGATGCGGGCGCGGCCCGGCGAGGACCAGGCCCCGGCCGAGCGGCTGGAAGGCAGGCTCGGCCTTTGGGTCGCCTACGGCATCCTGCCGCTGTTGGGGCTGGCGAACGCCGGGCTGGCCTTCGACACGCTGCCGCCGGGCGCGGCGTGGGACCGGCTGGCGGTCGGCACGGCGCTGGCCCTGTTCGTCGGCAAGCAGGTGGGCGTGTTCGGCGCGGTGCTGCTGGCCGCGCGCCTGGGCCTTGCCCGGCTGCCGGAGGGCGTCACGCGGACCCAGCTCTACGGCGGCGCGGCGCTGTGCGGCATCGGCTTCACCATGAGCCTGTTCATCGGCGACCTCGCCTTCCGGGAAACGCCGCGGGGGGACGAGGTAAAGCTTGCGGTGTTCGTGGGGTCGCTGGCGTCGGCGGCGCTGGGGCTGCTGATCTTGCGTTTGGCGGCGCGGGCGGAGGTTTCGGAGCGGGTGGCGGTTGCTGAGTAGGGGCGGCCACTCAGCTTGCGCCCGCAGGACTTGTCGGATGGCTGGCTGTTGCGGTGAGCGGACGCCCGGCAACACAACGGGCGGTTTCTTGGAAGCAGGATATGCAGTGGCTTGAGCCTTGGGACTCGATCGCGGATTTGGATTGGCCTGCAAAGAAGAAGCTGAAATTTTGTCAGGCTTGGGAGAAGCAACTGAGCCGGGATGTTGGCCCACAGCACGTACTATTCAAACAGGCAGCGTATTTGATCGCGCGGAATTTCGGCACGGACGATGCGTTATTCCAGCTTGCTGATAGCCGGGTTGCTGAAGTTCACCTCACATGGAGGAGCGGCGCGGAGCCTGATCCACGTTGGCCTGTCACCGCGGTTTTCCACTCTATCACCGACTGGGAACGCGAAAGCCTCCGAAGATGGCACCAAAAGTGGAAGGAAAGCGCATAGGAGCGCTCGGTGCTGGCTGAGTCCACTTGGTTGGATGCGGCCAGTGGGCAAGGTCGGAAGCTCTAAATGAACTGCCCCCGCAAGAACCCCAAAGCCGGCAAAGGCCTCCAAGCCCGCGGCAAATCGGCCGGGCGGATCGGCGCCACGCTGTAGCAAGGCGCGGGCTGGCAGCAGGATTGCAGCAGGCTGGCATAGGCGCGGATCTGCTGCTCCCGCCAGGTCCGGTCGGCCAGGGCGCGCTCGCGGCTCGGAAAGATTTCAGCCACCCGGGTCGTGCGGCCGACCGAGGCCATCACCGCCCACAGCGTGTCGTCCTTGCGGTGCTTGAACTCGATCACCGCGCTCATGCAGCACTCCGTGCTCCAGCCATCCCTGTCATATTGGCCGGCACGGCGTCAGGGACAAGCGCCCCCGCTGTCGCTACCCGTGGGATCAAAGCCGTTCGCGAACACGCCGCGCGGCGCGATCATGTCGTAGGGCGCGACCGGAAGGTATTCGCCGCTGCCGGGCCGGGCCGTGACCCGGCCATCCTGCATCACGGCCTCGCCCCGGCGCACCGTCGCCACCGGCCAGCCGGTCACGGCCAGGCCCTCGTAGGGCGTGTAGTCGATGACGTGCTGCATCAGCGCGTTGGCGATGGTGGTGCGCCGCGCCGGGTCCCACAGCACGAGGTCCGCGTCGGCGCCGGGCATGATGCTGCCTTTCCGGGGATGCAGGCCGAACAGGCGCGCGGGCTGCGTCGCGGTCAGGCGCACGAAGTCGCTCGGGCTGATGCGCCCGGCCGCCACGCCCTCGCTCCACAGGATCGGCAGGCGGGACGCGAGGCCCGGCACGCCGTTCGGGATGTCGCGGAAGTTCGCGCCGTCCCCGTTCACCCGCTTGCCGCGCGGGCCGTCAAAGCTCCAGCCGCTATGGTCGCTGCTGACCACGTCGAGCGTGCCCAGCCGGATCGCCTCCCACAGCCCGGCGGTCGCAGCCGCGTCGCGCGGGGCCGGGCTGCACATTAACTTGGCCCCCTCGAACCCCGGGCGGTCCATGTCGGCGGCGGACAGCACGAAGTATTGCGGACAGGTCTCCCCCCAGACCCGCACGCCGCGGGCGCGGGCGCGGGCGATCTCCTCCGCTGCCTCCGGGCAGGACACGTGGAAGATCTGGATCGGCTGGTCCACCAGCTCCGCCAGCGCGATGGCGCGGTGCGTCGCTTCCCGCTCCACGACGGGCGGGCGGGACCAGGCGTGGTACTTGGGCGCGGTGAGGCCGGCGGCCAGCAGGGCCTCCGTCATCCAGCCGATGGCGTCGTAGTTCTCGCAATGCACCGTCACCAGCGCCCCGTTCCGGCGGGCGGCGGCCAGCACGCGGAGGTACTGGCGGTCGTCGAGGCGCAGCGGGTCGTAGGTTAGGAACGCCTTGAGGCTGCGCACCCCGCTTGCGATGATCCCGGGCAGTTCGGCCAGCACGGCGTCGGTCGGGTCGGTGACGATCTGGTGGAAGGCATAGTCCACCATCGCCTGCCCGGCCCGCCGCCGGTACTCGGCCAGCGACGGCCCGATGGCGCGGCCCTTGAACTGGGTGGAGAAGCTGACGACGCTCGTGGTCCCGCCGGCCAGCGCGCTGCGGCTGCCGGTTTCCCAGGTTTCCTCGTCCGCGCCGCCGTCGGCCTGGAGCTGCTCGATGTGGCAATGCGTATCGACGCCGCCGGGCAGCACCAGCAGGCCGCCGGCGTCCAGCACGCGGGCGCCGGAGAGGTTGGCGCCCACGGCCGCGATGCGCCCGCCGCTGATGCCCACGTCGGCGCGGAACTGCTCGGCCGCCGTCACCACCGTGCCGCCGCGGACCACCAGGTCGAAACCGTCCGTCATGCGTGACCTTCCTTCTCGATCCTGATGACTTGGACCGCGCCCACGTCAATAGCTCCGGGGCATCCCGAGCACGTGCTCCGCGACGTACGACAGGATCAGGTTGGTGCTGATCGGGGCCACCTGATACAGCCGTGTTTCGCGGAACTTGCGCTCCACGTCGTACTCCTCGGCGAAGCCGAAGCCTCCATGCGTCTGGACGCAGGCCTCGCCCGCGGCCCAGGACGCCTCGGCCGCCAGCATCTTCGCCATGTTGGCCTGCTCCCCGCAAGGCAGCCCGGCCTCGAACCGCTCCAGCCCGTCCCGCACCATCAGCTCGGCCGCGCGCATCTGCGCGTAGGCGCGGGCGATCGGGAACTGGATGCCCTGGTTCTGGCCGATGGGGCGGTTGAACACGCGGCGGTCGTTGGCGTAGGCAACCGACCTGGCGGTGAACCACTTGGCGTCGCCGATGCACTCGGCGGCGATCAGCAGCCGCTC
>CAXUIQ010000061.1:1805-12299 GCA_964250815.1 uncultured Acetobacteraceae bacterium | reverse complement strand
GGCCTACCTCGACCACGCTTGCCCCGATCCCAGGCTGCGCCTTTGCGCCTGGCAGGGCCGCCTGTCCGGCGACAGCGACGAGTTCCTGTGGCACCCGCAGGGGCCGCTCTGGGCGGACGGCTTCGGCCCCACCCGCTTCGCGCCGGAGGCGGCGCGCCTGGTGCCGGCCATCGTCGCGGCCTACCCGCTCGATACGCTGCGGGCGGCGGCGGCCAACACGCTGCGGCAACTCATCCGGGTGCGGGTCGGCGACACGCTGGTTCCGGACTACCTGGATGTGGCCGTGCTGGCGCGCATGAGGCCATACCTCCCGGAAGCCGAAATCGCCCGCTACCAGGCCGCCTTGCAGCCGCGCGGCCGGATGCGGGACGCGGCGGCGCCGTTCCTTCTCGTCCACGCCGCGCTGCTCGCCGCCGGCGCCGCTGGCAGCGTGGCGGTCATGCTGCGATGCTGGCGGACCCGGCGGCCGCTGGCCGGGCTGGCGGCGGTGGCGCTGACTGCTCTCCTGGCCAACGCCTTCGCAACCGGCGCGCTGTCAGGCCCGCATGACCGCTACCAGGCCCGCCTGGCCTGGCTGGTGCTGCTGGCGCCCCTGGCCTACGCCGCGCGGCTCGACACCTCGGCCGGGGTCATGCGCACGAGGCCGTCGTACTCGCGCAGCAGCGTCTCCGTGACCGGCCCGGGCGTGTAGAGCTGCCCGGCGATTTCCCGCACCGGCGTCACCTCGGCAGCGGTGCCGGTCAGGAACACCTCGCTGGCCCGCGGCAGCTCCTCCATCTCGATCGTCCGCTCGATCACCTGCATCTGGTGCCGCCGGGCAATGGACATCACGGTGCGGCGGGTGATGCCGTCCAGGAAGCAATCCGGGGTCGGCGTGTGCAACGCCCCGTCCATGACGAAGAAGATGTTGGCGCCCGTCGCTTCCGACACCCGGCCGCGCCAATCGAGCACCAGCGCGTCGTCGAAGCCCGCCGCCTCCGCCGCGTGCTTCGACAGCGTGCCGATCATGTACAGCCCGGCCGCCTTGCTGGCGGTGGGCGCCGTCTCCGGATGCGGGCGCTTCCACGGCGCCATGCCGAGGCGCACGCCCTTCATGCGGTCCGCGCCGAACAGGTTGGGCCAGGCCCAGCAGGCGACGGCCAGGTGGATCTTGGTCTGCTGGGCGGACACGGAAAGCTGCTCGGCCCCGCGCCAGGCGATCGGGCGGACATAGGCGTCGGTCAGGTTGTTCGCCGCCAGCACCTCCCGGCAGGCCGCGTCGATCTGCTCGGCGGACCAGGGAATCTCGAAGCCGAGGATGCGCCCGGAGGCGATCAGCCGCTCGGTGTGCTCGCGGAGCTTGAAGACGTGGCCGGAATACGCCCGTTCACCCTCGAACACGCCGCTGGCATAATGCAGGCCATGCGACAGGACGTGCAGCTTCGCATCGCGCCAGGGCACCAGCGCCCCGTCCATCCAGATCAGCCCGTCGCGGTCGTCGAACGGAACAAGCGCCATGTCCAGCTCCATAGGCAATATTATTGCTTCAACAGCCCTGACGGTATAATGCAGGAATAGGTAAGTCAACAAACCTGTCGTATGCCCCAAGGAATGCCTGCCATGTCCGAAACGCGACCTGCCGTGAGCGGCGGCCTCGATCCTCGCGGCCCCGGCGGCGGCCCTGATCCCCGCGCGCCCGCCGGATCGAACCTGCTGTTCCTGCGCGAGGAGCAGATGCGCCTGGCACAGGACATGCTGTTCTTCGCCTATCGCGACTTCACCGGCGCGGCGGACGCGATCCTCGACGAACTCGGCCTGGGCCGCGCCCACCACCGCGCGCTGCACTTCATCGGGCGCAGCCCCGGCATGACGGTGGGCGACCTGCTGGCGATCCTGCGCATCACCAAGCAGAGCCTGGCCCGCGTGCTGACCACGCTGGTGGAGCAGGGCTACGTCGCGCAGTCGCCGGGCCGCAGCGACCGCCGGCAGCGGCTGCTGAGCCTGACGGAGGCCGGGCAGGCGCTGGAGCGCCGCCTGTTCGAGCGCCAGCGCGAGCGCCTGGCCGTCGCCTACCGCGAGGCCGGCGGCCCGGCGGTCGAGGGTTTCCGCCGGGTCATGCGCGGCGTGATGGAACCGGCCGCCCGCACACCTACATGGACCAGGCCGAGGCGACGGTCCGGCCCGGCGTCCGGCCTGGCCCGCGGATCGCCCGGTGACGGAGGCGCACGTCCTGGTCGTCGATGACGACGCGCGGCTGCGCGCCCTGCTGTCGCGCTACCTGGCGGAGCAAGGCTTCCGCGTGACCACTGCCGGCAACGCCGCCGAAGCGCGGGAGCAGATGCGCTCCATGCAGCCGGACGTGCTGGTGCTCGACGTGATGATGCCCGGCGAGAACGGCCTGTCGCTCACCCACAGCTTGCGGGACGGGCGCGGCGGGCTGCCGATCCTGCTGCTGACCGCCCGCGGCACGCCGGAGGACCGGATCGCCGGGTTCGAGGCCGGCGCGGACGACTACCTGGGCAAGCCGTTCGAGCCTTACGAGCTGGTGCTGCGGCTGCGCGCCATGCTGCGCCGGGCAGCGCCGCCCGCCCCGTCCGAACCGTCCGGCCCCGTGCCGCTCGGCCCCCTGGCGTTCGATGCCGAGCGCGCCGAGCTGCGCGGCCCCGCCGGCGTGGTCCACCTGACCGGCGGCGAGGCGGCGCTCTTGCAGGCGCTCGCCCGCAAGCCCGGCGAGGTGCTGTCCCGGGACTGGATCGTGGAAACGCTCGGCATGGACGAGACCGGGGAGCGGGCCATCGACGTGCAGGTGACCCGCTTGCGCCGCAAGATCGAGGCCGACCCGCGGGAGCCGCGTTTCCTGCACACCGTGCGCGGGCGCGGCTACGTCCTCAAGCCCGGTGTATAAGGCTTCGGCCATGATCGGCACCCTGCTCCGGCCCGTGAAAAGCATCCTGCCCCGCGGCTTGCTGGGCCGCAGCCTGCTGATCGTGCTGGTGCCCCTGGTCGCGTTGCAGGCGGTGGCGTTCACCTTCTTCTACGGCAGCCACCTCGACATCATCTCCCGCCGCCTGTCCGCCAGCATCGCCGGGGAGATCGCGCAGACCATCGAGCTGCTGGACCGCTACCGCGGCCCGGAAAACGAGGCCTGGGTCCTGGGTGCTGCCTGGCGGCAGTTCGACCTGCCGATCCGGCTGACCCCGGGCGCTGTGCTGCCGCCGGACACCCACGTGAACCTGCTCGGCCCGATGGACGACGACCTGGCGGCGGCCATCCAGATGAAGGTGCGGCGCCCGTTCACCATGGATTGGACAAGCGACAGCCGCGCCGTGCTGGTCCGCGTGCAGCTTCCCGGCGCGGTGATGGAGGTCGAAGCGCCGCGCAAGCGCCTGTATGCCACGACCATCTACCTGTTCGTGCTCTGGGTGGTCGGCTCGGCGCTGCTGCTGTTCGCGGTGGCGGCGATGTTCCTGCGCATCCAGGTCCGCGCCATCAGCCGCCTGGCCGACGCCGCGGAGGCGTTCGGCATGGGCCAGGACCGCGGCCCCATCAAGCCGGAGGGCGCGACGGAAGTCCGGCAGGTTGCCGCGGCGTTCAACCGCATGCAGGGGCGCATCCTGCGTTTCCTGTCGCAGCGGACGGAGATGCTGGCCGGCGTGTCGCACGACCTGCGCACCCCGCTCACCCGGCTCCGCCTGGCGCTTGCGGTGCTGCCGCCGCATCCGGACCTGCGTCAGGACGTGGCGGACATGACCGCGGACGTGGAGGAGATGGAGCGGATGATCGGCGGCTACCTCGCCTTTGCCCGCGGCGAGGGCAGCGAGCAGGCACAGCCGGTCGATCTGACCGCGCTGCTGGAGGATGTGGCCAGCGCCGCCCGCCGGACCGGCGCGCAGGTGGAACTGGACGGCCCCATGGGCATGGTGCTGAATCTGCGGCCCGGTGCCGCCCGCCGCGCCGTGACCAACCTAGTGGACAACGCCCGCCGCCACGGGCGGCAGATCCGGCTTTCCATCGAGCCGCAGGAACGCGGCGTGCAGGTCATCGTGGACGACGACGGACCCGGCATCGCGCCCGAACGCCGGGAGAGCGTGTTCCGTCCGTTCGAGAGCGGCGCGCTCGGAGGCACCGGGCTGGGCCTGACCATTGCCCGGGACATCGTGCGGGCGCATGGCGGCGACATCGTGCTCGGAGACAGCCCGCTCGGCGGCCTCCGGGCGCGGATGCGGCTGCCGATCTGACTCCCGCCCCCGGCCGCGCGCAGGGTCAGGCCGGCGACTTGCCGCCGTTCTCAGCCAGCCGCTTGACCTCGTCCATCGCCTCGGTGAAGCGGTGGTGCAGCATGTTCAGCGCCTCGCCGTTGGAGCGTTGGATCAGGTCGGCCAACTCCTTCACGTTGGCGACCGCACGCTCGTAGGACTGCTTCATCTTCTCGGTCTGCTTGGCGGCCTTCGCCTGCGGGCTGTCGGCCGCCGCGAGGTCGCGCATCGCCTCCGACACCTCCTGCATCGTCTCCTGCATGATCTCCATGTGGCGGCGGGCCACCGTTTGGGCGCCCTCCAACGCGACCTTGTTGGCGGCGGTCAGCACCTCAAGGTTCTTGCGGTGCAGCGACAGGAAGCTGTCCATGTCGGGCATGCCCGGCATCGAGGGCACCTTCATCTCGCTGAACATGCGGGAGTACTCGGCCATCTTCGCCATGCCGGTCTCGATGGCGCTCCGGCCCATCTGGGTGGCGTTCTCAGCGGCCTTGGACGTGGCGTTCTGCATGCGGGTGGCCGGGTCGTCGCTCATCGTGGGTCCTCCTGTTTGGGCAGAACGCTAACATGGCGCGCGGTGGGCGCATACCATCCCCGGCGCCGAAGCGGGCAGCGCGTCAAAGCGGCGGCACGTCGGGCTGGGGCGGCGGGGGATCGGCCTCTGGCGGCGGCGTCTCGGGGGCGCTTGCGTCCTCCAGCAGGCCCGCATCGGCGAACACGGCCGCGGCCTCCGCCGCCGGCGAAGAGCGGCCCGGAACCATGCCCTCCGCCTGGAGCGCGCGGTCCAGGCCGCGGTCCACCGCCGCCATGGTCGCCGACAGGTCGGGGCTATCGTCGCTTTCCCAGGCACGCAGGGCGTAAAGCCAGAGCACCAGCAACCCCTGCACCCGCAAGCCGCCGACGATGCCGTTCGAGGGGATCGATGCGCCGTCCAGCAGCCATTTCATGCTGCGCAGCGTCGCCCCGTAAAGCAGCAAGGACGTGGCCGGGTCGGTCCGCAAGGCGCGCAGCAGTTGCAGGATGCCGGCCCGGTTCTGCTGCAACGCATCGAACCGCGACATCACCATGTCGAACAGGCGCTCCCGCGGGCTTGGCTCGCTCGACCCGGCGGCCAAGGCAGTCTGGTCTGCCATGACGCCGAACCGCAGCAGCACCGCGCCGCGGCCCGGGAAGCGGGCGCGCACGCGGTCGAGCGGCAGTTCGGCGTCGCGCGCCGCCTCCGCGATGTTCACGTCGGCCCAGCCGCGCAGGGCGGCTTGGCTGAACACGGCGGCGACCAAGGCCTGATCGAGTTGCTTGTCTTCCATGCGCGTCAGATGGGCCAAGGAACGAAGCGTGTCGAGGGGCGCTGCGGTGGACTCAGGCGGCGAGTTCCCGGAACGCTCACGCCGCGAGTTCCTGGGACACTCACGCGGCGAGTTCCCGGGACCGCCGGGTGGCGGCGTCGATCGCGCGTGACAGAAGGGCGGGCCAGGCTGCATCCGCCATGAGGACCGCAAGCGCCCGTTCGGTGGTGCCCGCCGGGCTGGTGACGGCGACGCGCAGGGCGGAAGCGTCCTCGTCGCTGGCTGCCAGCAACGCGCCGGACCCGGCCACCGTGACGCGGGCCAGTTGCCGGGCGAGCGCCGGGGGGATGCCCTGTTCCACGGCCGCCCGCTCCAGCAGTTCCGCCAAGAGGAAGACGTAGGCGGGACCGCCGCCGGACACCGCGGTCACCGGGTCGAGCAGGCGTTCGTCATCGACCCATGCGACCTCTCCCACCGACGCCAGCAGGCCATCGCACAGGGCTTGCTGGCCAGGCGTGACGCCCGGGCCGGGGCAGGCGACGGCGATGCCTTGCCGGATCGCCGCCGGGGTGTTCGGCATGGCGCGCACGACCGGCGCCGCGCCGAGCAGCGCTTGCAGCCCGGCGATGGTGCGCCCCGCCATGATGGACAGCACCACCGCCCCGTCCCTGCCGAACCGCGCGACGCCGGGCAACGCCGCGTCGGCCTGCTGCGGCTTCACCGCGAGGACCACGGCAGCCGGGGTGAAGCCGGGCGGCACGCCGTCAACGGTTGCGACGACCTGGATGCCGTTCCCCGCCAGGGCGGCTGCGGCCGGAGCGGGGTCGATCACGAAGGACGGCGCGAGGCCGCGTTCGCGCCAGCCGGCCAGCATGGCGCCGCCCATCCTGCCGCCGCCGAGCAGCAGGAGGGGCGGCAGCGCCTCCGTCATGCCTCCCCCGCGCACTCCAGCATGGCGGCCTGCATCGCCTCGGCCGGCGTCTTGCCGCCCCACAGCACGAACTGGAACGCGGGGTAGAAGCGCTCGCACTCGGTGATGGCGATATCGACCATGTCCTCCAGGCTTTCGGCGCTGGCGACCGAAGCGCCGCGCAGCAGCACGCTGTGGCGGAACAGCGGCATGCCGTCATCCGCATCCATGCCGAAATGGCCGATCCACAGCTTGTCGTTGGCCAGCGCCAGCAACTCGTAGAGCGCCGCGCGCTGCTTTTCCGGCACTTTCAGGTCGAAGGCGCAGTTGAAGTGCATCGCGCTGATTTCCCGCGACCAACTGAAGTACAGGCCGTAGTCGCACCACTTGCCCGGCGCTTCGGCGGCCATCTCCGAGTCGTTGCGGCGGTCGAAGGCCCAGTCGTTCGCGGCGATCACCTGCTCGATCACGTCGAGCGGGTTGGCCGCGGTTTCGGCGGCGTAGGTACTCAGGGCTGACATGCGGGGTCTCCCCAGTTGAAAGCAGGCCGGGCCAAAGCGCGAACCGGTTGCCCCACCGATGGTATATGGGGCGGGGACTCGCGCCAAGGGCTAGATGACCGGGCCTGGGTTGCGGGCGACAATCGGCCGGAGTGCGGCGTTCAGGCCACGCCGTCCGGGGACGGCGGCGGCATGACCGAGCCTGGCGCCTTCGAGCCTGGCGGCATGGTGCCCGGCGCCACCTGGGACGCCCCATCCTCGGACGGGTCGGCGTTCGGCGGGGCGGACGCGGGCGGCATGACCGAACCCGGCGCGTTCGAACCCGGCGGCATCGTGCCGGGCGCCACTTCGGACGCCCCGTCGTCGGATGGGTCGGGGTCCGCCCGGCTGGCGGTTGCGCCGCCAGGCTTCGACCCTTCGAGCGTGGACAGCCGGGCTTCCAACGCCGCCAGGCGGGCCTCGGCGGCTTCCTGGCCGGCGCGGGCGTTGGCCGCCATCTCCTGCACCGCGTCCAGGTCCTCCCGCCGCACCAGGTCCAGCTTGCGGATCGCCTCGTCCACGCGGGCGCGCACCATGCTTTCCGCTTCTTCCCGGATTCCCGCCAGGGCCGAAAACGCGCCGCCGGCCACGCCGGCCAGGTCGTCGAAAAACTTCGGTCGTTCGGTCATGGCGCTCCCCCTCCGTTGTCGAAGCCGATACATGCACGGGCCGAGGGGCTATGTCAGCCCGTTCGGGAGGCCTATAACGCCCGGCGATGATCCTCGTGACCGGCGGCGCCGGCTTCATTGGCTCCAACTTGCACGCGGCCCTGGCGCGGCGCGGCGCCGAGGCCGTCGTGGCCGACCGGCTCGGCACCGACGGCAAGTGGCGCAACCTGGCCAGCCACCCGCCCATGCAGGTCATCCGGCCCGATGCGCTCGACGCTTTCCTGGCGACTCGGCCGCCGGTCGGGATGGTGTTCCACCTCGGCGCCGTCAGCGAAACGACGGCGACCGACGGCGACCTGGCGTGGGAAACCAACGTCGCGCTGTCCTGGCGGCTTTGGCAATGGTGCGCCGCCCATCGCGCCCGCTTCGTCTATGCGTCGTCCGCCAGCACCTACGGCGACGGCTCGGCCGGCTTCGACGACGACCCGGCGATGCTCCAGAGTCTCCGCCCGCTCAACCTGTACGGCTGGACCAAGCACGCCTTCGACCTGCGCGTGGCGGCGGCGCTGGCGGCGGGCGAGGCTGCGCCGCCGCAATGGGCCGGGCTGAAGTTCTTCAACGTCTATGGCCCGAACGAATACCACAAGGGCAAGATGGTCTCGGTGGTCAAGGTGAAGCACGACGAGGTTTCCGCCGGGCAGCCGGCCCGCCTGTTCCGCTCGGACCGGGCCGGCCTCGCGGACGGGGCGCAGCGGCGGGACTTCATCTGGGTGGGCGACGTGGTCGATGTGATGCTGTGGCTGCTGGACCGGCCGGAGGTGGGCGGGCTGTTCAACCTCGGCACCGGGACGGCCCGCAGCTACCTCGACCTGGCCCATGCCGTGTGCGATGCCGCCGGGCGGCCGAGGTCCGTCGAGTTCATCGACATGCCCCAGGCGCTGCACGGCCAATACCAGTCGTTCACCGAGGCCCGCATGGACCGGCTGCGCGCCGCCGGCTACGAGGGGCAATTCACCCCGCTTGAGGAGGGCGTGCGCCGCTACGTGCAGGACTACCTCGAAGCGCCGGAGCGCTACGCATGATCCCCGTCCTGATGTTTCCCGGTTTCGACCCGGTGCTGATCCAGGCCGGGCCGCTCGCCATCCGCTGGTACGCGCTGGCCTACATCGGCAGCCTCGTGCTGGGGTGGCGGATCATGCGCCGGCTGGTGCGGCTGTCGCCCCCGGTCGCGACCGAGGAGCAGACCGACGACTTCCTGACCTGGGCCACGCTGGGCGTCGTGCTCGGCGGGCGGCTCGGCTACGTGCTGTTCTACCAGCCGTGGCACTACCTGCAGAACCCGCTCGGCGCGCTCGCCGTGTGGCAGGGCGGCATGAGCTTCCATGGCGGCACCCTGGGGGTGGTCGTGGCCCTGGTGCTGTATTGCCGGCGCCACCGCATCCCGCTGCTGGGGTTCGCCGACCGGCTCGCCGTGGTGGTGCCCATCGGGCTGGGACTCGGCCGCGTCGCCAACTTCATCAACGGCGAGCTGTGGGGCCGGGTCGCGCCGGACTGGCTGCCCTGGGCGATGGTCTTCCCGGTCGCCGGGCCGGAGCCGCGGCACCCGAGCCAGCTTTACCAGGCCTCGATGGAGGGTGCGCTCCTGCTCCTCGTGCTGGCGCTGCTGTGCCGCAGCCCGGCGGTCCGCGCCCGGTTCGGCACGCTCACCGGCGTGTTCCTCGTCGGCTACGGGGTGGCGCGCACCGTCGGCGAGCTGTTCCGCCAGCCCGACGCTTTCCTGGGCTTCCTGTTCGCCGGCGCGACGATGGGGCAGTTGCTGTCGCTGCCGATGATCGTGGCCGGCGCGTGGCTGATCGCCCGCGCCCAGCCGCGGGCGGCCGGACTGATGCAGCGCGGCTGAGGTGGAGCGGCTGGACGCCTTCATGGCGCGCGCCAACGCCGCCTACTATGCGGAGCGCGACCCCTACGCCGACTTCACCACCTCGCCCGAGATCACCCAGGTGTTCGGCGAGGTGCTGGGGCTTTGGGCGGCTGTGACCTGGGAGGCGATGGGCCGGCCCGACCCCGTGCTGCTCGCGGAGTGCGGACCCGGACGCGGCACGCTGATGGCCGACGCGCTGCGTGCCGTCGGCGGCGTGGCAGCGCCGTTCCGGGCGGCGCGGCGGGGGCACCTGGTCGAGGCCTCGCCCCGGCTGCGCGCCCCGCCGGCGGCGCGGGGGGCGGATGCTGCCTGGCACGATGCGCTGGAGGAGGTGCCCCCGGGGCCGCTGATCCTGCTGGCCAACGAGTTCCTGGACGCCCTGCCGGTCCGCCAGTTCGTCCGCCGCGGCGCCGGCTGGGCGGAGCGCTTCGTGGACGGCGGCGAGTTGGTGGAGCAGCCGGCGGAAGCGGACCTTGACGCCGCCTTCGTCGGCGAGGGCGCCGTCATGGAGATGTGCGAGCCGGCCCGCGCCATCGCCGGGCACGTGGCATGGCGGGTGGCCCGCGATGGCGGGGCGGCGCTGTTCCTGGACTACGGCCCGGCCGAAAGCGCCCCGGGCGACAGCCTGCAAGCCCTGCGGGATGGCCGCCCGGCCAGCCCGTTCGGCGAACCCGGCACGGCCGACCTCACCGCGCACGTCGATTTCGCAGCCCTCGCCCGGGCGGCGCGGACGGCAGGCGCCGTGGTGCACGGGCCGGCGCCGCAGGGCGTGTTCCTGACCCGGCTCGGCCTGTTCCAGCGCACCGGCCGTCTGGCGCAGACGCAGCCGCCGCAGCGCGCCGCGGCGCTGGTGCAGGCGGCGCAGCGCCTGGCCGAGCCTGACCGCATGGGCCGGCTGTTCAAGGCGATGGCGGTTTGCCATCCCGCCCTGCCCTGCCCCGCCCGGGGGGGGGCGGGGGTGCCCGCGCGGGGGGGGGCGGGGCCCGCGCCCGGGG
>CAXUIQ010000061.1:0-1795 GCA_964250815.1 uncultured Acetobacteraceae bacterium | reverse complement strand
GCTGAGGAGCGTCGCCCTGTCCGGTCCCCACGGCTTCTTCACCCGGCGGGGCGGCGTGAGCGTGGGGCCGTATGCCAGCCTGAATTGCAGCCTGTCCGGCCAGGACGCGCCGGAAGCGGTGCGGGAGAACCGGGCGCGGGCGGCGCGGCACCTGGGGGCGGAGCCGCCGGGCCTGGTCGGACTGACCCAGGTGCACGGCATCGACGTGGCGGTGGTCGATGCGCCGTGGCCGCATGGCGCCGGGCCGCGGGCGGACGCCATGGTGACGGGCCGGCCCGGCGTGGCGCTCGGCATCGTCACCGCCGATTGCGCCCCCGTGCTGCTGGAGGACCACCGGGCCGGAGTGGTGGGCGCGGCGCACGCGGGCTGGCGCGGCGCGGCCGCCGGGGTGCTGGAAGCGACGGTCGAAGCGATGGTCCGGCTCGGCGCCCGGCCGGAGTCGATCGCCGCGGCCATCGGACCCTGCATCCGGCAGCCCTCCTACGAGGTCGGCGCGGACCTACGCGACGCCGTGCTGGCGCATGACGGAGGCTATGACCGTTTTTTCATGGCGGGGGAGCGCCCGGACCGTTGGCTGTTCGACCTTGCCGGGTATTGCCGGATGCGCCTGGGCCGGGTGGGCCGGGTTGACGTGATCGATGCGGACACCCTCGCCGACCCCGGGCGGTTCTTCAGCCACCGCCGCCGCACCCTCGCTGGCGGCGGGCCGATCGGGCACCAGATTTCCGCGATCATGCTATAGGCGCGGCCATGGGTCCTTGTTTCCTCCTGTTCGTCCTGATGTTCGTCGCCGTCGGCCTGGCAAGCTGTGTCTTCTAGGCTTTGCCTCGCCGCCCTGCTGGCGTTGGCCGGGTGCGGGGACCTGCCTCAGCCCTTCCTGGGCCACCCCGGGGCCGCGGCGGAGCGGCTGGCGCAGCCGCCCCCGTCCCGGCTCGCGGTGCTTCCGCCGGCGCAGTCGCTGCTGCCGGACGCCGGCGCCAGTGCCTGGGCCGTTGCCGTCGCCGACGCGCTGCGGACGGAGGAGGTGCCTGCCACCGCCGACAGCACGCGCCGGCGCGGCGACTGGCTCCTGGTGCTGTCGGCCGAGGTGCGCGGCTCCGAGGTGGTGCCGAGCTACGCCGTGCAGAACCCGTCCGGCGAGCCGCAGGGGGTGTCCGAAGGGGCGCCGGTCTCCACGGCCGCCTGGGCTGGCGGCGACCCGGCGGTGCTCAAGGCGGCAGCGGTGCAGGCGGCGCCCGGCATCGCCTCCCTGCTCAACCGAATCGAGGCCGCGCGCCGGCAAAGCGACCCGAACAGCCTGCTGAACCGCCCGGCCCGCATCTTCTTCTCCGGCGTCACCGGCGCGCCCGGCGATGGCAACAGCAGCCTGCCGGCGCAGATGCGCGCCAAGCTCGGCGCCATGGGCCTGGTGATCCAGGACACGGCCAACGGCGCCGATTTCAGCCTGGCCGGCCAGGTGCAGACCGCGCCCGGCGCCCGCGGCACGATGCGGATCGAGCTGCAATGGATCGTATCGGACAGCAAGGGCGCGGAGCTGGGCCGGATCGTGCAGTTGAACGAGGTCCCGCCGGGCACGCTGGACCGCTACTGGGGCGATGTGGCCGTGGTGGTGGCGAACGAGGCCGCGGGCGGCGTGCACGATGTCGTGCTGAACGCGAGCGGGGCGCGGGCTGCCAACTAAGCATCATTCTGCGGAGCTTGTTCACGCGCAGCAGATAAAATGGTGCGTCTTCAATGACACGAGGCCGTGTGAAAACGTTGTCGAAACGGGTACCCAAGTGCGTGCGAACTTGGC
>CAXUIQ010000060.1:11397-12339 GCA_964250815.1 uncultured Acetobacteraceae bacterium | reverse complement strand
CCAGAACCAAGCTCAACTCGGCCGCCAAACTGCCCAACAGGACGGGACCACCTCAGGGCTTCCCCTCGGCTTCTATGCTGGACGGAACGGGAGGGGACGGCATGACGGACGGGGGAAGCAAGCCGCGTCGGAGCGGGCTGGAGGACGTGGCGCACCTGGCCGGCGTGGGCCTGGCCACCGTGGACCGCGTGCTGAACGAGCGCGGCAGCGTGGCCGCCGACACGGCGCGCCGGGTCATCGAGGCGGCCCGGCAGCTCGGCCTGCGCCGCACCTTGCCCAGCCCGCACAGCCGCCTCGTCCGGGTCGAGGTCCTGCTGGCCCGGTCCGAAACGCCGTTCTTCGTGCGGCTCGTTCAGGCGCTCGCCCGGATCGCGGAGAGCCTGGACCGCTCCGTGACCCTGCTGCGCAGCACGCTGGACCCGTCCAACCCCCATGCGCTGGCTCAGCGCATCCAGGCGACCCGGGCCGACGGGCTGATCGTGTATTGCCCGGAGCACCCGGCGATCCAGCAGGCCATCGCCGCCGCCACGGCCGCGGGCACGCCGGTGATCTGTCTCGTCACCGACGTGCCGGACAGCCCGCGGATCGCCTATGTCGGCATCGACCACCTCAAGGCCGGGCGCACGGCCGGCTTCTTCGCGGCCCGCTTGGCCCGGCGGCCCGGCCCGGCCGTCGTCGTCACCGCCGACCCCGAGTACCGGGGGCACAAGGAGCGGCTGGCGGGCTTCCGCGAGGGCCTGGCCGCCCACGCGCCCGCGATGCCGGTCGCGGACGTCCTGCGGGCCAACGACGACCGCGGCCGCGCCTACGCGCTCGTGGCCCAAGCGCTGCGCCGCGTCCCCGACCTTTCCGCCATCTACAACACGGGCGGCGCGAACCGCGCGGTCGCCGCGGCGCGGCGCGCGGGGGGGGGCGCGGGGCGGGGGCGGGTGGTGGGCCGCC
>CAXUIQ010000060.1:0-11387 GCA_964250815.1 uncultured Acetobacteraceae bacterium | reverse complement strand
GATCCTGTTCGTCGGCCACGAGCTGACCGAGTTCAGCGCGGCGCTGCTGCAGGAGGGCGTGATGACGCTGACCATCGACCAGGCGCCCGAGTTGCAGGCCCGGCGCTCGGTCGAGGCCATGCTCAAGCACCTCGGCTTCCTGGAAGCAGGACCGCCCTCGACCGAAATCCCGTTCACGCTGCACACGATGGAGAACACGTAGCGAGGGAGAGCACGTAGCGGGCGCCCGATCAGGCCCGGACACGGCGCGGTCGGAGCGAACAACGGGACGGGGCGACGTGTCCCCTATCCCGCCGCCGGCGTTCACCTGTTCAGGAACGTCTTGTAGTTGTCCGGCGTCACCAGCTCGTAGGGCACGAAGTCGAACTGCTCGACCTTCTCGCCCCGCGCCAGCTTGACCGCGTTCTCGACCCCCTTGCGCCCTTGGCCCTTCGCGTCCTGGAACACGGTCACGGCCAGGTCGCCCTTCTGCATCTCGGCCAGCGCGTCCGCCGTCGCGTCCACCCCGCCCACCAGCACCTGCTTCGGCGACTGGCCGGCCTGGCGCAGCGCGATGATGGCGCCGATCGCCATCTCGTCGTTGTTGGCCACGACGGCGTTGATGTTCTCGCCCTTGGAAAGCCAGTTGTTCATCAGGTCGATGGCCTTGGTGCGCTCGAAGTTGGCGGTCTGCTCCTCCACCACCTTGATGCCGGGGTTCTTGGCCAGCACCTCTTTGTTGCCCGCCGTCCGCCCCTGCGTCGAGTTGTTGGCGAGGTCCCCCAGCATGAGCACCACGTTGCCCTTGCCGCCCATGCGCCGGGCCAGCTCGGTCATCTCCAGCCGCCCGGCCACCAGGTCGTCGGACGCCACGACCGAGACCGTGGGCGGCAGCGTCCTCGCGTCCGGCCGGCGGTTGACATACACCAGCGGGATGCCGGCGTCGGTGACGATCTTGGTGATGTTCCGCGTCGCCGCGGTGTCCACGACGTTGACGACGATCGCGTCCACCTTCTGCGACATGAAGTTCTGCACCTGGCTGAGCTGGCGGCCGATGTCGCCCTGCGCGTCCTGGAACTGGATCTGCACGTCAGGCACGGTCTTCGCGTAGTCCGCCATGGCCTGGCGCACGCTGGTCAGGAAGTTGTCGTCGAACAGCGCCATCGACACGCCGATGGTCAGCGTCTTGGCGTAGCCCGGCACGGCAGTCGTCAGCAGCACGGCCGCGGCGGCGGCGAGCAGTTTCTTCATTCCCGGTTTCCTCCCCGTTGTGGCCTCGACCGTAATGGAAGCCGGGCGGGGCGCGATGGGCAGATTTGAGGGATTCGCATCAAATTAGCGTCGGCCCGGATGGCGCCGCCCCGGTGCGTTCTGCTACCCATCCGTGCAGAACGAGAGCCACGGTCGGCATCCGCGCGGCAGGGACGGGCATGGCCCCCCGCCGCGCGCCGCCGTTCCGGGCCACGGGGAAGGAGGCACGGGGAATGCCGGACGCGCTCGGCTTCGCATTGAACCACATCGCCGCGCCGCGCCTGCGCTTCGCCGGGTTCGCGGCGCTGGCCCGCAGCCTCGGCATGGACTCTATGGAGATCCGCAACGACCTGCCGGGCGTCGAGATCGCGGACGGGACCCCGGCGGCCCAGGTCCGCGCCGAGGCCGAGTCCGCCGGGGTGGCCATCCTGTCCATCAACGCCTTGCAGCGGTTCAACGTCTGGGACGGGGCGCGCGAGGCGGACGCGGTGGCGCTCGCCGCCTACGCCCGGGACTGCGGCGCGCGCTCCCTCGTGCTTTGCCCGCTGAACGCGCTGGACGACCGCCGGGGCGAGGCGGAGCGGCGCCGGGACCTGGAACGGGCGCTCGCCGCCCTCAAGCCCATCCTGCTTGACCACGGGCTGACCGGCCTGGTCGAGCCGCTGGGCTTCGAGGAAAGCTCGCTGCGCCTGAAGCGGACCGCGCTGGACGCGACCGACGCCGTGGACGGGGGCCGGGCTTTCGCCGTGCTGCACGACACGTTCCACCACCACCTGGCGGGCGAGGCCGAGGTGTTCCCGGCGCGGACGGGGCTGGTCCACATCTCCGGGGTGGAGGAGCCGGGCCTGTCCTGCGCGGAGATGCGCGACGGGCACCGCGTCCTGGTGGGGGCGCGCGACCGGCTGGGCAACCTGGAGCAGATCCGCGCCCTGGTCCGCGGCGGCTACGCCGGCCTGCTCTCCTTCGAGCCGTTCGCCCAGAGCGTGCAGGACATGGGCGACGTGGCGCCGGCGCTGCGCGAGAGCATGGCCCATGTCCGCGCCGGCGCGGCATCGGAGCCGGCCCAGGCGCCGGCAGCGTAAAAAGGGGGCAGATCATGCCAGCACAAACGCTCGCCACGGAAACGCCCGCCACGGAGCGGCCCGCCGCCCCGGGCGGCTACCTGCTCGAAGCCCTCGGCGTGTCCAAGCAGTTCCCCGGCGTCAAGGCGCTCGACGACGTGACCCTGCGCCTGCGCGCCGGCTCGGTGCACGCGCTCATGGGCGAGAACGGCGCGGGCAAGTCCACGCTGATGAAGATCCTGGCCGGGGTGTTCCAGCCGACCACGGGAGAAATCCGGGCCGGCGGCCAGACCCGCCGCTTCTCCGGCCCGCGCGACGCCCAGGACTGCGGCATCGCCATGATCCACCAGGAGCTGAACCTGGTGCCGCACATGACGGTGGCGGAGAACATCTGGGTGGGGCGGGAGCCGCGCCGCTTCGGCTTCGTGGACCACGCGGCGCTGCGCCGGCGCACCGCGGCGCTGCTGGAGCAGCTCGGCCTCGCGCTCGACCCGGAGGAGCGGGTGGGCAACCTGGCCGTCGCCAACCAGCAGATGGTGGAGATCGCCAAGGCGGTCTCCTACGACTCCAGCGTCCTCATCATGGACGAGCCGACCTCCTCGCTCACCGAGCACGAGGCCGCCCACCTGTTCCGCATCATCCGCCGGCTGCGGGACCAGGGCAAGGCGCTCGTCTATATCTCGCACAAGATGGGCGAGATCTTCGCCATCTCGGACGAGATCTCGGTGTTCCGCGACGGGCGGCACGTGGCGACCGACGAGGCGTCCGCGTTCGACCAGAACCGGCTGATCGCGCTCATGGTCGGGCGCGAGCTGACCCACCTGTTCCCGAAGGGCGAGGCGAAGATCGGGGAGACCGTGCTGTCCGTGCGCGGCCTGTCGCTCGAAGGCGTGTTCCGGGACGTGAGCTTCGACCTGCGGCGCGGCGAGATCCTGGGGATGGCCGGCCTGGTCGGCGCGGGCCGCACCAACGTGGCGGAAACCCTGTTCGGCGTGACGCCGGCGACCGGGGGCCAAGTGCTGATCGATGGCAAGCCGGTCCGCATCGCCCATCCGGCGCAGGCGATGCGCCACGGCATGGCGCTGCTGACCGAGGACCGCAAGCTGAACGGGCTGTTCCTCATGCTTTCCGTGCTGGAGAACATGCAGATCGCCTCGGTGCGGGACCATTCGGGCCAGGGCTTCGTGCGCCAATCCGAGCTGAGCGCCACCTGCGCCGAGATGGTCCGCGCGCTCCGGGTCAAGACGCCGGGCCTCGACGAGACGGTGGAGAACCTTTCGGGCGGCAACCAGCAGAAGGTGCTGATCGCGCGCTGGCTGATGACCAAGCCGCGCATCCTGATCCTCGACGAGCCGACGCGCGGCGTGGACGTGGGCGCCAAGGCGGAGATCCACCGGCTGATGTCTGAGCTGGCCGGGCAGGGCCTGGCGATCATCATGATCTCGTCCGAGCTGCCGGAGGTGCTCGGCATGAGCGACCGGGTGATGGTGATGCACGAGGGGCACGTGAGCGGCTTCCTCGACCGCGCGGAGGCCACGCAGGAGAAGATCATGCAGCTCGCCGCCCGCTGAAGCAGGGCAGGAGAGCCGGGGAGGAAGAAATGAAAGACGCAGCAACGGTTGCCGACATCGGCATTCCCGCCAAGGAAGCGCCGCATCGGCGCAAGTGGCCCGTGGAGGTCAGCATCGTGCTCGTGCTGGTCGGCATGGCGCTGATCTTCGAGCTGCTGGGCTGGTCGCTCCGCGGCCAGAGCTTCCTCGGCAACCCTGGGCGCCTGCTGATCATCATTCTGCAGGTGTCCACCATCGGCCTGCTCGCGGTTGGCGTGACCCAGGTGATCATCACCGCCGGCGTCGATCTGTCCTCCGGCTCGGTGCTGGCGCTCTCGGCGATGGTGGCGGCGAGCCTTGCGCAGTCGAGCGACTACGCGCGGGCGGTGTTCCCCTCGCTCACCGACATGCCCGCGATCGTGCCCGTGCTGGCGGCGCTGGCGGTGGGGGCGCTCGCTGGGCTGATCAACGGCGCGCTCGTCACCTACGGGCGGCTGCCGGCCTTCATCGCGACGCTCGGCATGATGGTGACGGCGCGCGGCCTCGCCCGCTACTACACCAAGGGCCAGCCGATCAGCATGCTGACCGACCAGTACACCGCCATCGGCAGCGGCGCGAACCCGGTGCTGATCTTCCTCGCGGTGGCGGTGATCTTCCACGTCGCGCTGCGTTACACGCGCTACGGCAAGTACACCTACGCCATCGGCGGCAACCTGCAGGCGGCGCGCGTGTCGGGCATCAACGTCACCCGGCACCTGATCCTGGTTTACGGGATCGCCGGGCTGCTCGCGGGACTCGGCGGCGTCATCACCTCCGCCCGTGCCGCGAGCGGGCAGGCCGGCATGGGCATGAGCTACGAGCTGGACGCCATCGCAGCCGCGGTGATCGGCGGCACCAGCCTGTCCGGCGGCATCGGGCGGATCACCGGCACCGTGGTCGGCACGCTGATCCTGGGGGTGATGACCAGCGGCTTCACCTTCCTGGGCGTGGACGCCTACATCCAGGACATCGTGAAGGGCCTCATCATCATCGCGGCCGTCATGGCCGACCAGTACCGCCGGGGCGGACGCCGCAATGCCTGAGCCGGGGGCGACCGCGGCCTCCATCGAGCCTGGGGCGGCCCATCCCTGGACGAGGCGCGCGTGAAGGCCTGCGTGGTCGGCTACGGCATGATGGGGGAGTGGCACTCCCGGGCGCTGCGGGACGCCGGCGCGGAGCTGCACACCCTGGTCGGACGCCGGCCCGAGGCGGCCCGGGATTTTGCCGAGGCGCACGGCTACCGCCGCTGGACGCTCTCGCTCGACGAGGCCCTGGCCGACCCGGCGGTGGACGCCGTGATCCTCGCCACCCCGAGCGAGGGGCACGAGGCGGAAGCGGTCCGTTGCTTGGACGCGGGCAAGCACACGCTGATCGAGATCCCCGTCGCCATGAGCCTCGCCGGCGCCGAGCGCGTGGTCGCGGCGGGCGAACGCAGCGGCAAGGTGTATGGGCTGAGCCATCCCATGCGCTTCCGCCAGGAGCGCGAAGCGCTGCGCGCCCGCCTGCTGGCCGGCGAGGAGCGGATGCGCCATTTCGCCGGGCGGTTCTTCATCCCGCGTCTGGTCAACATCGGCGCCACCGGCTACCGGCGGAGCTGGAGCGACAACATCCTGTGGCACCACTTCTGCCACTTCGTCGATCTCGGCCTGTTCCTGCTCGACTTTCCCGGGGTCCGCCGGGTGCAGAGCCACCTGGGGCCGCTGCACGAGGGCACCGGCATCCCCATGGAATGCGTGGTGCTGATCGAGACGGAGGCGGAGCAGAGCCTGCTCGTGCACGGCTCCTACCACGCGAGCTTCCGGCTCTACGACAAGCTGATCGTCACCGACCGGGACACCTACCTCTACGACACGCTGGCGGCGACCGTGCGCACCCGCGAGGGCACGGCGCCCATGGAGAGCGAGCAGGACAACGCCGCCCGGATCGTGCGCGACTTCGTGGCTGCGGTGCGGGACGGCCGCCCGCCGCTGGCCTCCAGCCCCTCGGTGCTGCCGGCGATGCGCGTCTTGCAGGCGGTGCAAGACGACTGGGACGCGCGCTTCGGGGCGCAGGGCATCCCGGGGCGGCCGTTGCCCGATCTGGAGGAGCAGCCATGAAGATCGCCCTGGACCCCTACATGCACCGCCACCTGCCGCTCACCGAGCTTCCCCGGCTGGCGGCGGAGCTGGGGTACGAGTACCTGGAACTCTCGCCCCGCGCCGACTTCCTGGACTGGTGGGTGCACCCGCGCGCCTATCCGGAGCGGATCGCGGCGTTCAAGGCGGCCTTGCGGGACCATGGCGTGAAGCTCGCCTCCCTGCTGCCGATGTACCGCTGGGCCAGCCCGGACGAGGACGAGCGCAAGACCGCGGTCGGCTATTGGAAGAAGGCGATCGAGATCGCGGTCGAGATGGGCTGCGACACCATGAACTCCGAGTTCGGCCGCGGCCCCCACCCCGAGCGCGGAAGCTGCTCAAGCTGCTGCGCCGGCGGCATCGCCACAGAGATGTCGGAAGCCGCCTGGTGGCGCTCGATGGAGGAGCTGGTGCCGGTGTTCGAGCGCGAAGGCATCAACCTCCATGTCGAGCCGCACCCGGAGGACTGGGTCGAGACCCTGCACCCGGCGGTGGACATGATCCGCACGATCGACTCGAAGAGCGTGAGATTCCTGTACTGCGCCCCGCACACCTTCTACTTCGGAACCGACATGGCGCAGATGATCCGGGACGCCGCCCCCGTGCTGGCGCACGTCCACGTCGCCGACACGTTCAACCACAAGGCCTCCTCCGGCCTGCGCTACATCGTCAATCCGCCAGGCTCGACGGCGCGGGTCCACCAGCACCTGGACATCGGCCAGGGCGAGGTGGACTGGGACGTGTTCTTCGGGACGCTGCACGAGGTCGGGTTCGATGGCATCGTGACGAGCTGCGTGTTCGCGTGGGAGGAGCGCGCCGTCGAGTCCTCGCGCTTCATGCGGCAGGAGATCGGGCGCTACGTGGACAAGCATTGGGGCGCCGCGGCATGACGGTGAACGTCGGCGTCATCGGCGTGGGCATGATCGGGCAGGACCACGTCCGCCGGCTGGCCACGGTGCTGCCGGGCTGCGCGGTGGTGGCGGTCACGGACACGGACCCGAAGCGCGCGCAAGGCGTGGCCGAGGACGTGGGGCGCGGGGCTGCGGCGCCCCGGGTGTTCGCCACGGGCCAGGACCTGATCCGGGACGGCGCCGTGGACGCGGTGGTCGTCGCGTCCTGGGGACCGACCCACGAGGAGTTCGTGCTCGCCTGCATCGCGGCGGGCAAGCCGGTGCTGTGCGAGAAGCCGCTGGCGACCACGCAGGAGGCGTGCCTGCGCATTCTCGACGCGGAGGCGGCCCACGGCCGGCGGCTCGTGCAGGTCGGCTTCATGCGCCGCTTCGACCCGGCCTATTGCGCGCTCAAGGAGGCCGTGGGCGGCGGCGCGATTGGCGCGCCGCTGCTGTTCCACTCGGTCCACCGCAACCCTTCGGTGCCGCCGCACTACACGGCCGACATGGCGATCAACGACACGGCGGTGCACGACATCGACGTGGCGCGCTGGCTGCTGGACGACGAGGTTGCCGCGGCCTCCGTGCTCAAGCCGCGCCGCAACAGCCGGGCCGGGGCGCTGCAGGACCCGCTGCTCGTGCTGCTGGAGATGCGCGGCGGGGCCGTGGTGGACGTGGAGGTTTCGGTGACCATCGCCTACGGCTACGACATCCGCGGCGAGGTGGTGGGGGAGACCGGCACGGCGGCCCTTGCCGAAGGAAGCCCGGTGGTGGTCAGGCGCGACGGCGCGTTCAGCGGGCAGGTGCCGCCCGGCTGGCGGGAACGTTTCCTGCGCGCCTACGACCTGGAGTTCGAGGCGTGGCTCGCCGCCGCGGCGCAGGGCACCGCCACGGGGCCGAGCGCCTGGGACGGCTATGCCGCCACGGCCGCCTCCGATGCCGCGCTCGCGGCGCTGCATACCGGCGCCCGGCAGGCCGTGTCGATGCGGGAGCGTCCCGGCCTCTACGCCGCGCCGCCGCAGGGTCAGGCGACAGCAGCGGACTGAGGCCTGCGCACCTCCCGTCCAGCGCTCGCCCGCGGCCACGCTACGCCAGCTTGGTGGACCACGGGTGCGAGCATGGCGCGGCCCGCCGACGTTGCACGTGACGGGCCTGCACCTTTCTGCCGGGATCAGTCGAAATCGCGCGGAAGCGCCAGCTTCAGGGTGGCGAGCGATTTCTTCACGCCCGTCAGCGGCTCCATGCCCATGTCCTCCATCTCCAGGCTCACGGGACCGTCGTAGCCGGCGAAGCGGGCGGTGGCGAAGAACTCCTTCCACCACTGCACGTCGTGCCCGTGGCCGAGCGCCACGTAGTTCCAGGACCGCTTCGCGATCTCGTCCATGCGGCAGGTGTCGATCAGGCCATTGATGCTTGCCAGGCCGCGCTCCTGGCGCACGTCCTTGGCGTGCAGGTAGTGGATCGCGTCGCCAAGGAAGCGGAGTGCCGCAATGGGGTCGCCGCCCATCCACATGTGGTGGCTCGGGTCGAAGTTCATGCCGACCACGGGGTCCACGTGCTCGCGCAGCCGCATCATGTTGGCCGGGTTGTGGATCATCGTGGCGCCGAGGTTCTCGATCGCGACCTTGACGCCGCAATCCTTGGCGAGCGCCCCGGCCTTCCGCCAATAGGGGATCAGCACCTCGTTCCACTGGTAGTCGAGCGCCTTCTCGTGCTCGGGCAGGATGACGTGGGTGATCCAATTCGGCACGGCGTCGGCCGGGCCGCCGCCGGGGCAGCCGGACATCATCACCACGGTCTTCACCCCGAGCTTCTCGGCGAGGCGGAACGTCCTCTCGACGACCGCCCGGTGCGCCGCGCCGCTCTCGCCGGGGTGCAGCTGGTTGCCCGAGCAGTTGAGCGCCGAGACCGCGAGGCCGCGGCGCGCCAGCGCGTCCGCGAACCGGGCGCGGGCCGCTTCACTCTCCAGCAGCTCGTCCAGGCGCAGGTGCGGCGCCTTCGACCAGTTGCCGCAGCCAAGCTCGACGGCCTCGAAGCCGAGCATCGAGACCGTGTCGAGCATCTCCTCGAACGAGAGGTGGCCGAGGATATCGGTCACCAGACTCATCTGCATCATCGTTCGTTCTCCGCTGGCGGACAGGGTTGCGCAGGGGGCCGGCCCGTCACCCGACGCGCACCTCCCCGCCGCTCGCCGCCGACCGCACGACGGCCTCGACGAGGCGGAGGTTGCGCAAGCCTTCCTCGAAGGACGGGCAAGGCGGCAGGTGGCCGAGGCCCGCGACCTGCTCCAGGAAGGCGCGCGCCTGGAAGACGAACAGGTCGTTCTGGCCGTAGTTGCAGCCTGGGAAATCCATGGCCATGCCCCCGGCGAAGTTCGGATGGGCCGGGCCGATCAGGACCTGGCGGCAGCCGTTCGTCGCCCCGTCCGGGCCGCCATCGGCGAAGCCGAACTCGCCAGCCCGCGCGAGGTCGAAGGTCGCAGCCCCCCGCTCCGCGAACAGCTCGAAGCCGAGCGAGTTCGGCAGCCCGAAGGCGACGCGCGACGCCGAGAAGGTCCCGGTCGCGCCGGACGCGAAGGCGGCCGTGAACGTCACGAGGTCCTCGTTCTCGACAGGCTGGCGCTCATCGCTGACGGCGGCAGCCGCGGCATGGCCCACCACGGCGCCAAGCGGGACCGGGCGTTCGCTGACAAGGGTGGACAAGGTAGCGCCGCGGATGGACCGGATCGGGCCGCAGACGAACTCGGCCGTGTCCAGGAGGTGGCTGCCGATGTCGGACAGGGCGCCGGACCCTGGGCCGCCCTTGTAGCGCCAACTGATCGGCCCGCGCGGGTCGCAGCCGTAGTCGCACCAGTAGTGCCCGTTGAAGTGGACCGGACGCCCGATGGCGCCGCGCTCGACCTGCTGCTTGACCGCGGCGATGGCCGGCGAGCGCCGGAAGGTGAAGCCGACCGCGGCCGTGCCGGGCGACCGCCCGGCCGCGGCGACCATGGCTTCGGCGTCCTCGACCGAGGGGGCGAGCGGCTTTTCGCACAGGACGTGCTTGCCGGCGGCCAGCAGCCCCTCCACGATCTCGCGGTGCAGGTGGTTCGCGACGACGACGCTCACGGCGTCGATGTCCCGGGCCGCGGCGATTGCCCGCCAATCCGTCTCGGCCCGCTCGTAGCCGAACCGCTTTGCCGTGCCGGACGCGGCGGTGCGGTCGAGGTCGCAGACCGCCACGAGCCGGACTTCGGGGAGGCCGGGCCGATACAGCGTCGGCGCCGCGCGGTAGCCGGCCGCATGGGCGCGGCCGGCCATGCCGGCGCCGATCACCGCGACGCCGATGGAGCTGGCAGTCATGGTTCGTCCTTTTGGATCTGGCCTTGGCCGGCGCCGGAACGCCTACCGGTTCGCGTAGGCCTGCATGGTCTCGGGGGTCACAAGTTCATAGGGGATCAGCACGAAGGTCTCGACCTTCTCGCCCCGGACGAGCTTGACCGCCGCGTCCACCGCGCCCTTGCCTTGGCCCGTGGCGTCCTGGAACACGGTGACGGCGAGGTTGCCCTTCTTCATCTCGGCGAGCGCATCCGGGGTCGCGTCGATGCCGCCGATGCACATCGTCTTCGGGTCCCGGCCGGCCTGCTGCAGGGCGATGATCGCGCCGATCGCCATCTCGTCGTTGTTGGCGGCGATGGCGTCGATCTTCTGGCCCGTGGTGAGCCAGTTGTTCATGAGGTCGATGGCCTGGTTGCGCAGGTAGGCGGCCGACTGCTCCAGCACGACCTTGATGCCGGGGTTCTTGGCGATGACCTCCTTGTTCCCGGCGGTGCGTTCCTGGGTCGCGTTGCTGGCCAGCTCGCCCAGCATGATCGCCAGGTCGCCCTTGCCCTTCATGCACTTCGCAAGCCCCTCCATCTGAAGCCGGCCCGAGACCACGTGGTCCGAGACCACCACGGCGACCTTGGGGGGCAGCTTCTCATCGAGGCCCGGGCCCAGGTTGACATAGACCAGCGGGATGCCGGCCCGGGTCACCATCTTGGTCATGCCCTGGGTCGCGGAGGTGTCCGCCGCGTTCACGATGATGGCGTCCACGCCTTGGGCGATGAAGTTCTGCACCTGGCTGAGCTGCCGGCCGACATCGCCCTGCGCGTCCTCGAACTGCACCTCCACGTTCCCCAGGGCCTTGGCTTCCGTTTGGATGGCGTCGCGGACCTTCACCAGGAAGAGATGCTCCGAGCGCGACATGGCCACGCCGACCGTGAGCGTCTTGGCGGCGGCGGGGGACGCGAGCAGCAAGGCCGCCGCGCAGGCGGCGAGGGCGTGTTTCATTGAATATTTCATCGCGTATCCTCCAGGCTTCTTGTGGTGCACCCGCACAGGGCTTTCACGCGAAGCTATCCAAAGCCGCGGTCGCTGGAACGCCTTGCAAAAGGGCGAATTGATGTGTTCCGATCATGCGCGCCGCCTTCGGGAGCGGCGGGGGTTGGGCATGTCTCAGGGGCGTCGGGCCGGCTTGCAGGAG
>CAXUIQ010000059.1:6541-12408 GCA_964250815.1 uncultured Acetobacteraceae bacterium | reverse complement strand
ATCCGCGGTTCGGGCATCGGGGCGGCGTCCGGCTCTGCCGCAGCATCGGCATCCGCGGCGTTCAGGCCCGGTTGGCTGCCTTTCGCTTCGGCCGGCTTCGGCTTGGCTTTGGGCGCCCGGGGCGGACGGCCCCGGCGCGCGGGCGCGGGCGACACATCCAGCGCGGCGGCCTCGGCGGCTTCGCTGGCTCGGGTGGCCTTCGACTTGCGCGGCATTTAAGATCCTCTTGTGCAAAAGCGCCTCATACGCGAGACGCGCCGCAATGCAAACAAGGGATGCACGGTCCCGGAGCGGGGTTTCATGGCGCCATGGATGCTGTATGGGGCGAACGGCTACACCGGGCAACTGATCGCACGGGAGGCGGTGCGGCGCGGCCTCGCGCCGGTGCTGGCCGGGCGCGATCCCGGCAAGGTTGGCGCCGTCGCGCAGGAGCTTGGCCTCGACCATCGGGCGTTCGCCCTGGACCGGGCAGACGACGCGGCGCATGAACTGGACGGCATGGCGCTCGTGCTGCATTGCGCCGGGCCGTTCTCGGCGACGGGCGCGCCCATGATGGAACGCTGCCTGCGGAGCGGCGCGCACTACCTCGACATCACCGGCGAGATCGACGTGTTCGAGCAGGCCCATGCCCGGGACGCGCGGGCGCGGGCGGCGGGCGTGCTGCTGTGCCCCGGCGTCGGCTTCGACGTGGTGCCGACCGATTGCGTCGCCGCCGCGCTGAAGGACGCGCTGCCGCAGGCGACGCACCTGCGGCTCGGCTTCGACACCCGTTCCGCCATCTCGCCCGGCACGGCGAAGACCGCGGCGGAGGGCCTGGCGCTCGGCGGGCGCGTGCGGCAGGACGGGCGGATCATCCGCGTGCCGCACGGCCACCGCACCCGGCGGATCGACTTCGGCAACGGCGTGCGGACGGCGGTGACGGTTGCCTGGGGCGATGTCAGCACCGCGTTCCACACTACGGGCATCCCGAACATCGAGGTCTATGCCGCAGTCCCGCCCGCGGCGGCGCTCGCGGCAAGGCTCGGACCCCTGATCGAACCCTTGATGGCGGTGCCGTTCGTGCGCGACGCCGTGGCCCGGCGCGCGGGAGCGGTGCGCGGCCCCGCCGCCGACGCACGCGCCAGGCAGCCGTCGTTCGTCTGGGGGGAGGCGGAGGCCGCCGGCGTGCGCCGGACCTGCCGGATGCAGACGGCGAACGGCTACGATTTCACCGTGAGCAGCGCGCTCGGCATCGTCGCCGCGGTGCTGGGCCGCCCGCCGCCGCCCGGGTTCAGCACGCCGTCGCGCTTGGCGGGGCAAGACTTCGCGTCAAGCTTGCCCGGGTCGGGCGCGATGGTGGTGACGTAGGCCGGCTGTTCACGCTCCGGTGCTTCACGCGATTGGTGGCGCGCGCCATGCAGCCATTCCGCTGCATCCTCGTTTTGTCGCCGTGTTCAACCATGTCGGGCCGACCGACGAGCGCCCGCGGCGCGGGCCGCGGCGCCACCCCCGAGGAGATTTCCCATGGCCGACGATCCCACCAGCAAGCACCCCCAGCCGCCCATGCAGTCCCGCCCCATCGAGCCGCCGGGCCACACGGGCGAGATGCCGGAGAAGCCCGACCACGGCGAGCACAGCTACAAGGGTTCCGGGCGCCTGCTCGGCCGCGCCGCCATCATCACCGGCGCAGACAGCGGCATCGGACGCGCGGTCGCCATCGCCTTCGCGCGGGAGGGGGCGGACGTGCTGATCTCCTACCTCAACGAGCACGAGGACGCCGAGCAGACCGCCCATTGGGTGCGGGACGCCGGGCGCCGCCCCGTGCTGATGCCCGGCGACGTGTCCGACCAGGGCCATTGCCGCGACATCGTGCAGCAGGCGGTGGCGGAGTTCGGTCGGCTCGACATCCTGGTCAACAACGCCGCCATGCAGCGGGTCCACGAGGACATCTCGGAGATCACCGCGGAGGAATGGGACAAGACGTTCCGCACCAACATCTACTCGCAGTTCTTCCTGTGCCAGGCGGCGGTGCCGCACATGAAGCCCGGCGCGGCCATCGTCAACACGACCTCGATCAACGCCAAGACCCCGTCGCCGCAACTGCTGGCTTATGCCACGACCAAGGGCGCCATCGCCAACTTCACCGCCGGGCTGGCGGGGATGCTGGCGGAGAAGGGCATCCGGGTGAACGCGGTGGCGCCGGGTCCGGTGTGGACGCCGTTGATCCCGTCCACCATGCCGCAGGAGAAGGCCGAAAGCTTCGGCAAGGAAACGCCGCTGGGCCGCGCCGGCCAGCCGGCGGAACTGGCCGGCGCCTACGTGCTGCTGGCCTCCGACCTGGGGAGCTACATGACCGGGGCCGTCATTCCCGTCACGGGCGGGCGTCCGATGCTGTAGGCGGCGCAGCCGCTTGGGGGCTGGCGGTGCGCCGGCCCCGTATCGGTCACGGCAAGCTTGCCTGATCCTGGCGGCCCTCCCACTTGCAGGGCGAGCGGGACCGCCGCGGGGCGAGCCGGCTGCTTCGAGGATTGAACGCCATGGCCATCCGCATCCCGTTCGACAACACCTACGCCCGCCTGCCGGACCGTTTCTATGCGCGCGTCGAGCCGACCCGCGTCGCGGCGCCCCGGCTGCTCCGGGTCAACACGGCGCTTGCGGAGCAGCTTGGGATCGACCCGGGCAGCCTGGGCGGTCCCGAAGCGGCGGACGTGTTCGCCGGGAACGCCGTGCCGGAGGGCGCGGAGCCGATCGCCCTCGCCTATGCCGGGCACCAGTTCGGCGGCTTCTCGCCGCAGCTCGGGGACGGGCGGGCCATCCTGCTGGGCGAAGTCGTCGGGCGGGACGGGCGGCGGCGGGACTTCCAGCTCAAGGGCGCCGGACCCACGCCGTTCTCCCGCCGGGGCGACGGGCGCGCGGCGCTGGGTCCTGTGCTGCGCGAATACATCGTGAGCGAGGCGATGGCGGCGCTCGGCATCCCGACTTCCCGGGCGCTGGCCGCGGCTGCCACGGGGGAGAAGGTCGTCCGCGAAACCCCCTTGCCCGGCGCGGTGTTCACCCGCGTCGCGGCCAGCCACGTCCGCGTCGGCACGTTCCAGTACTTCGCTGTCCGCAGCGACATCGAGGCGGTGCGGACGCTGGCCGACTACGTGGTCGCCCGGCACTACCCGGACGCGGCCGGCGCCGGGAACCCGTATCGCGCCCTGCTGGACGGCGTGATCGCCCGGCAGGCCGACCTCGTGGCGCAATGGGTGCTGGTCGGCTTCATCCACGGCGTGATGAACACCGACAACACCGCCATCTCCGGCGAGACCATCGACTTCGGCCCCTGCGCCTTCATGGACGCCTACGACCCGGTCGCGGTGTTCAGCTCCATCGACGAAGGCGGACGCTACGCCTACGCGAACCAGCCCCGCATCGCGCATTGGAACCTGGCCCGCCTCGCCGAGGCCATGCTGCCGCTGCTCGGGGACACGCAGGACGCCGGCCTGGCCTCCGCCCAGGAAGCGCTGGCCGCCTTCGGCCCGCGGTTCGAGGCGGCCTACTTCGGCGGGCTGCGACGCAAGGTCGGCCTTTCGACGGAGCAGGAGGGCGACACCGCGTTGGTCCAGGACCTGCTGTCCCGCATGGCGGAGAACGCGGCCGATTTCACGCTGACGTTCCGGCGCCTGTGCGCGGCCGCGGCCGGGCCGGAGGGCGACGACGCCGTGCGGACGCTGTTCGCCGACGGCGCTGCCTTCGACGGGTGGGCCGTCCGCTGGCGCGCACGGCTGGCTACGGAACCCGTGCCGCCCCTTGCGCGCGCCGACGCCATGCGGCGGGTGAACCCGGCCATCATCCCGCGCAACCACCTCGTCGAGGCGGCGCTCGCCGCCGCATATCTGGACGACCTCGGCCCGTTCGAGGCCCTGCTGGATGCGACGGCGCTGCCCTTCGAGGATCGGCCGGGCTTTGAGAGGTACGCCCTGCCGCCCGAGCAAGCCGACCCGTCGTATCGGACCTTCTGCGGAACCTGAAGAGTTTGGCCAAGCATGCCGTTTGGGGGCGGACTATCCTTGTCCGCCCCGGCGCCTGTCAGCGGATGGTGCCGTTGGCCTGGTTCGGCAGGAAGCCGCCGCCGGTGCTGCGGCCGTTGTACACGATGTTCAGCACCTCCGTTGTCGTGCGGCGGTAGGCGAGCGAGTCGCTGTCCGAAGGCGAGGTGTCGATGATCAGGTTGCCGTGCGACAGCCCCTGCTCCTTGCCGTTGCCCGCGGACGCACGGACGGCGGAGATGGCGTTGGCCGCGGCCTGCTGGCCCAGGCTGGCGAGGACGGTGCGGACCGTGCCGGAGTGATAAGCCTCGATGGCCAGGATGCTGGCGGCGGCGCTCAGGTAGTCCTTGTTCTGCAGCAGCGCCGCGGCGCCGGCGTAGGCGGTCACGCCCACGTCCTCGAAGATGAAGGCGCCGAGCAGGAAGCTCACCTCGTCGGCGAACGGGTTGAACTGCGTCTGCGCGTTCGGGACGAGCTTCGCTTCGAGCGCCAGGGCGTTGAAGCTGTTGAGCAGGTCGATGTTCGGCTGCGCCACTGCCGCCTTGCCGAGCACGCGCCGCAGGAAGCGGACGTGGTTCACCTCGTCGATCGTGATCTTCTGCGCGTAGGCGGCGATGGACGCGGTCTTGAACGGCACGGCCGAGCCGCCCAGCACGAAGCCCGCGTTGCCGACGCCGTTGGGGTCGTTGGTGTCGGAAGGGTCCAGGCCACGGCCCAGGAAGGCGCGGATGTAGTATTGGGCTTCCACGTATTCGAGGTTCAGCGCGAAGTTCAGGATGTCGGCGTCGGTGATGCCCTGCGCTTCCGCCGGCAGGCTGCCGAGCGTCACGCCGGCGGTGGCCGCGGCACCGACGGCCATGACGGCAGCGGCGGTCTTGCCGAACTGGCCGATCAACGCGCGGCGGTTGACGCCCTCCTGCGTCGGCTCGGTCGAGGCAACTGGATCGTGCATGGTGAAATAACTCCCACGTTATGCGCGGCGATTCGCATGCCGCCTGCGCTATACGGGCAAGGTCCTTCCGTGGATGCAGCGAAGCAAGACGTTGCTTTGTTAAAACTGTGCTGGCATCGGACTGTTGCGAATGTTGTGGCATGGCTGCAACGCGGGACTTGCAGGCCGGATCGGCGGCTCCTGCCGGGGCCGGCCGACATCATCGGCCCATGCCAGGAGGGTCCAACCGCGCTCCGGAGCAGGGCCGGCCTCCGGCCCTGCGCAAACCTTCAACGGGTTTGAAGATGGCGGATGAGCAAGGGAACCCGGTCCTGGCCCCAGAAAACCTCTCCGTCGTCAACAACAAAGGTCGGAACTCCGAAACCCCCACGGGACA
This sequence comes from uncultured Acetobacteraceae bacterium, assembly GCA_964250815.1. GTDB lineage: Bacteria > Pseudomonadota > Alphaproteobacteria > Acetobacterales > Acetobacteraceae > CAHJXG01. The sequence continues at coordinate 7,070 of CAXUIQ010000059.1, read as the reverse complement.
GCACGTCTTGCTGGTTCCGCTCGTGTTCTGCTTCTGCTGCGTTGCCTGCAACCAACCGGCCCAACTCGACGGGGTTCAGGCCGACCCCTTGGGCTGCAGAAATGAGGTCCGCCTCGGATCGGGGTGGAGCACCCGAACCGAAAGCGGAGTGCAGCACGGCGGCTCCGAACGTTGGACCGGCGCCGAGCAGGTCGGCCGCAACGGCCCATAATTGTACTAACCCGCAATCGTCGGCGCCTTGGCCTGCAATGATCGGGCATCCCTGGCCCACATTCCGTGATCCTATCCGTTGTCTCCAACCCACAATGGCTGCCTCGGAACCCGCATTGTGCGAGACGGACCCGCAATCGTCCGTTCCGGCCCACATTGGCGAGACGGATGCAAAGCCTGTCAGGACGGATGCGGCCCCGCCCGTCAGCCTGCCAGGGTCATCGGCAATTCCCAGGGTTGCACGGCCGGGCTCCGGATCAGAACAAGACCGAACGTTTGAGGACGCGCCGACCGTGCCGGGGCGGAACAGGTGGCGGTG
>CAXUIQ010000059.1:0-6531 GCA_964250815.1 uncultured Acetobacteraceae bacterium | reverse complement strand
TTCGCCCGCGCGCCCGGGGCGGGGGGGTAACAGGTGGCCTTCCGCCCCGGCCGGTGAGCGTCAGCCGTGCCAGGCAGCCGCGATGGCGGATCGCAGCGAAGGATCGTTGGGCATCGCCGCCGTGGTCGCAGTGTTGAAGCCGGGGTTGGCTGTTTGATAGCTGGCCATGCTGGAGACGAGCTGGCCCAGGCCGCTGTCCAGCCGTGCCCCGCCTCCTGCGGCCTGGATGTCCGCGGTCGGTGCCCCCGAGTTGGAGAACCAGCCCTTGACCGTGGTCGTGTCCGCCGTGCCCAGGATCGTGGCGACCAGGTCACTGCCGCTTTGCGCGAACCAAAGTTGGTCGGGCGCGACGTCCGCCTCGAAGGTGAGGTGGCCGTGCGGGCTGCTTGAATGGTAGTCGTTGTGGATGGTCACCGCCCCATCGCCGCGGTCCAGCAGGTAGGTGTCCGACCCGCCCCAGCCCCAGATCTCATGCGCCTGGCCCTTGGGGTCGAACACGTCGTCGCTGCTCGAACCGTAGAGCACAGGTTTGTCGGGCATGCCCAGGCCGGTCTGGCGCACGATCTCCGCGCGGTCCCAAGCCGTGCCGTCGGCGAACTTGACCTGCTGCACGCCGTAGCGGGGCGACAGGAGCTGGTTGTTGAGCACCACCGTGTCACCGCTGCCAACCCCGCCGACGGTTGCGGTCAAGTTCCAATCCGCGAAATTGCCGTTCAGGCTGACCTGAGAGGGTAGGATGCCGGCGCCGAACTGGAGCGTGCTGACACGCGAAGGATCGTCGTCCGTCTCGCTCACCTCCAGGTGCCCATATTCCGGATCGAACAAGAAGGTGTCGCCAGCACTGCCCTGCTCGTAGTCGCTCCCGCCCCTGCCGTCGAAGATGGTTGGACCACCCGCGCCGTAGAGGCGGTCGTTGCCAGAGCCGCCGAACCGCGTATTCCATGTGGTTCCGTCCGCGAAGGCAATGCCCTGCACCGCCGCGGCATTGCCACCCATGATCGTCAGGCTGTCGCCCGTGCCCTTGAGCGTGAGAACAAAGTCGCCTTGAGGGTCATGCGAGAGCGCCACGTCCGAGGACGCGATGCCGGTGGCGAGCTGGATCTGGCCACTGGCGCCGTTCGGATTGACCATCACCTGGCCGTCGCCTTTTCCGAACACGACGGTGTTGCTCTGCAACCCACCCTGGTTGCCGTTGCCGAGGGTGACCTGGTCGTCGCCCGCCCCAAGCACGAAGGTGTTGTTGCCGTAGCTGCTGCCGACCAGTGTCGTGTTCGAGGCCGTGCCGGTCCAGGTGAAGTTCAGCAGGCTGTGGTCCCACCAGCCGGCTTGGCCGAGCTGGAGGGTGCTGCCGTCAGCAAAGGTGAGCTGCCCCACCTTGCTGGTCGGACCGCCCCACCAGCCGCGGGCAAGGTCGTTCTTCAACGTGATGCTGTCGCCGGCAGCGCCGTCGAGGATGGTGAGGTCGCTGGTCGCGTCGTTGACTTGGAACGTGAGACTACCCACGCTGATCCCAACCCCGAGCTTGAGCGTGCCGAGGCCGCCGTTGACGTTGACCATCGCCTAGCCGTCGCCGCGGCCGAACAGCACGGTGTTCTGGTTGGAGCCGCCCCGGCTGCCGTTGCCGAAGGTCACTTGGTCGCCGCCCGCGCCCAGCTCGAAGGTGTTGGCGCCCCAGTTGCTGCCGGTCAGCACCGTGTGTGCGGTTGTGCCCACTTGAGTAAAGGCGATGGGCTGGCTCGGGTCGTAGTAGGACTGCCTCACGCTTTGCGTTGTGCCGTCGCCGAAGCCGAAGCTGTTGACCTGGCTTTGCACGCCCCACCACTGGCTGCTGAGGTCGCCCTTGAAGGTGATGCTGTCGGCCGCGTTGCCGCGCAGCGACACCGTGAGGTCGCCCGCGTCGTTGGCCGACAGCAGCATGTCCGAGGCGAGGATGCCTGGGCCGAACCGGAGCGCGCCGAGGCCGCCGTTGGTGTCGGCCGCGGCCTGGCCGTCGCCCGAGCCGAACAGCACGGTGTTCTGGTTCGACCCACCCTGGCTGCCGTTGCCAAAGGTGATTTGGTCGCCGCCCGCGCCCAGCTCGAAGGTGTTCGACCCGTAGCCGCTGCCTGCCAGCCTGGTGTTGCTGGGCGTGCCCACCCACGTGAAGGCGAGCGGCTGGCCTTGGCCGTAGCCGGGCTGGCCGAGCTGGAGCGTCGTGCCGTCGGCGAAGGCAAGCTGGCCGACTTGGCTCGACACTCCCCACCAGTGCTGCACGAGGTCGCCTTGGAACGTGACGCTGTCGGCCGGGTCGTCGCGCAGGGCCACGACAAGGTTGCCGGCGTTGTCCGCTTGCACGAGCACATCCGAGCTGGAGATGTCCGCCCCGAGCCGGAGCGTGCCGGTGCCGCCATTCGTGGCGACCGTGGCCTGGCCGTCGCCCTTGTCGAACAGCACCGTGTTGCTGCCCGATCCACCTTGGCTGCCGTTGCCAAACGTGATCGCGTCCCCGCCCGCGCCCAGGTCGAAGGTGTTGGCGCCGAAGTTGCTGCCCACCAGCGCCTTGGTCGCGGCCGTGCCGACCCAGGTGAAGGCGAGGGGCTGGCCTTGCCCGTATCCGGGCTGGCCGAGCTGGAGCGTCGTGCCGTCGGCGAAAGCGAGCTGGCCGACCTGGCTGGACACCCCCCACCAGTGCTGCACCAAGTCGTCCCGGAACGTGACGCTGTCCGCGGGATCGTCGCGCAGGGCCACAACGAGGTTGCCGGCGTTGTCGGCCTGCAGCACGACATCCGAACTGGAAATGTCCGCCCCGAGCCGGAGCGTGCCGGTGCCGCCGTTCGTGGCGACTATGGCCTGGCCGTCGCCCTTGTCGAACAGCACCGTATTGCTGCCTGATCCACCTTGGCTGCTGTTGCCGAACGTCACCTGGTCGCCGCCCGCGCCCAGCTCGAAGGTGTTGGCGCCCCAGTTGCTGCCGGTCAGCACCGTGTTGCCCGCCGTTCCTATCCAGGTCAGGACGAGCGGCTGGCCCTGGTCCCAGTAGGACTGGCCGAAGCGATGCGCGGTGCCGTCGCCGAAGGTGATCGCGCTGACCTGGCTCTGCACCCCCCACCACTGCCGGCTGAGGTCGCCCTTGACCGTCAGGGTGTCCTTGGGGTCGTCACGCAGGCCGATGAACAGGTCGCCGGCCACATCGGTCTGGTAGTAGAGGTCGGAGGCCGGGATGTCGGCCCCGAACTGCAGCGTGCCGACGCCGCCGTTCAGGTCGATGGTGACTTGGCCGTCGCCTTGACCGAACAGCACGGTATTCTGGTTGGAGCCGCCCTGACTGCCGTTGCCGAAGGTGACCTGGTCGCCGCCCGCGCCCAGCTCAAAGGTGTTGGCGCCCCAGTTGCTGCCGGTCAGCACCGTGCGCGCGGCCGTGCCCACCTGGGTAAAGGCGATGGGCTGGTTTGCATCCCAGTAGGACTGCTTCACGCTTTGCGTCGTGCCGTCGCTGAAGCCGAATGCGTTGACTTGGCTCCGCACGCCCCACCACTGGCCCGACAGATCGCCCTTGAAGGTGATGCTGTCGGTTGGGTCGCCGCGCAGCGACACCGTGAGGTCGCCCGCGTCGTTGGCCGCCAGCAGCACGTCCTGGGCGGCGATGCCTGAGCCGAGCTTGAGCGTGCCGAAACCGCCGTTAACGTTGACCGCGGCCTGGCCGTCGCCTTGACCGAACAGCACGGTATTCTGGTTGGAGCCGCCCTGACTGCCGTTGCCGAAGGTGACCTGGTCGCCGCCCGCGCCGAGCACAAAGGTGTTCGACCCCCAGCCGCTGCCAGCCAGCACCGTGGCGTTTGCTGTGCCGAACCAAGTCAGGACGAACGGCTGGCCCTGGTCCCAGTAGGACTGGCCGAAGCGCTGTGCGGTGCCGTCGCCGAACGTGACTTGGCTGATCTGGCTCTGCACCCCCCACCATTGCTGGATGAAGTCGCCTTTGACCGTCAGGGTGTCCTTGGGATCGTCGCGCAGGCCGATGATCAGGTCGCCGGCGGCGTTGGCCTGAAAGTAAACGTCGGACGCCGGAATGTCGGCTCCGAATTGCAGTGCGCCATTGCCGCCATTGGGGTCGATAGTGGCTTGGCCATCGCCTTTTCCGAACACGTAGGTGTTGTCCTGGGAACCACCGATCGCGGTGTCCCCGCCAGGACCGAATATGAAGGTGTTGCGAGCGAGATCGCTGCCGGTGAGGGTGACGCCTGGCGTCGTTCCCTTCCAGGTGAAGCCATCCGTCTCCATGTTGGCGAGCTGCGCTTTGGTCCAGGTCGTGCCGTCGGCAAACTGCACGCTCTGCACGCCATAGGCGATCCCGTTGTGCTCACCGTCCAGTTTGATCAGATCACTGGCGGTGCCGTCGGCGATGTAGGAGTTGCCGAAGGTGTCTGCCACCACCTGGATCTGGGCTGCGGTGATGCCGGCACCGAACTTGAGCACGTTGTTTGGTGCGCTGCTGTAGTCCTTTTGACTAATCTCAAGCCTGCCAGCACCAGGAGCGTATACGATTGTGTTCCCAAGCGGCGGTGGATCAAGGCTCTCCACACCCTGCACCTGAATGGAGCGAACCTGGGGACCCGCGAACAGGGTGGCATGCTCGGTTGCCCCGGTCAGAGTGATACTGCCATCCTGGCCTACGCTGTATTGCAAGCCGTAGATCATGGCGCTCGCCAGAGCCGCAACCGATCCAGAAGTCTTTGCCTCAAGAAGCGGCAGGTAGTTTGCTGCTGCAATGTGCGCATCAAGCCGGAAGGCGTCCGCCACACGCAGTGCTGTCTCCCATTGTGCCGCGTTGGCCGTTGACACGGCCCCGAGGCGGGCCTGCAGGCTGGCAAGCGATGCCGCCAGCGTGGTCGCGGGCGAGACGAAGTCCAACGCCGCATTGAAGTGGAACTCCGGGACCGAGTAGCCGCCCTGCAACAGCAGCCGTGCGGCGATGCCGTCAAACGCCGAGGCCCACCCCTCGCGCAGGTTGACCGCCGCGCGCCAGCGCGGGACGTCGTTGTTGCCAGCCCAATCAGTGCTATAGCTAAGGTTGTTGAACGCGACGCCGGTGTGCTTTTCCAGGAAGTCGAGTTGGCGTGCATCGAAGTACTCGCCGCGACTGGACGGGTCGATCGCTGTGGACCCCGACCACTCCAGCATGATCGCCTGGATGCCGGCGAGCGACATCTGCATGGGGTTGGCGGCGAAAGTCGCCACCAGGCTTTTCAGTGCCGGGTCGCCCATCATGGCAGCCCGCAGCCCGGTCATGACACCGTGCCCAACCAACCTGGGCAGTTTGGCCACGTCGGCCGACAATGTCACAAAGGTCTTGGGCTGCGTATAGGTCGCGCTGTTGCTGAACCAGGCGTCGGCGATGGTGCGCGTCGTGCCGTCCGCCAGCGTGTAGCTGCTCTTGAGCTTGATCGTGTTGGCGGCGATGACCTGGTTCGCTTCGGTCGCGGCAAGGCTGATGGAGGTGATGCCGAGCTGGGCGAGCGTCAGCAGCTCGCCGGCATGCACGGCGCCGTCGCCCTCCGGGTTGACCCAGACCCGGAGCTGGCTGAAGGCCGCATCGTTGGCGTCGATCACGCCGTCGCCGTTGCTGTCCAGGGCGCGCAGGGCTGCGAAACCGTCGGGGACGGACCCGTGCTGGCCGAACAGTTCGGTGATGTCGTTGATCTGGCCGTCGCCGTTCCGGTCGATGGCCAGCAGGCCCGTGCCGGAACCGATCCAGCCGGTCTTGCGGGCGAAGCCGTTGCCTTGCAGGTCGAAGTAGGGCGAGTTGTAGGACAGCGCAGTGAGGTTGACGCCCGTGCCCGTCAGGTCCAGCACCAGAGGGCTGATCTGCTGGTTGCCATCAGCCACGTCACCGGCCGCTTCGGAGGCAGCCCCGTCGCCCATCAGTGGGGCAGCAGGATCCGAGCTGCCCGGGTTCGCTAAGGCCGCAGCGGGAAGGAGACCAGCGGCCGCAGCAACGGCTGCAGCGGCCGCTCTCGCAACCGCTGCTGCGGCTGCGGCGGCGGCCGCAGCGGTTGCTTCCGGAGCAAGTATCGCGGCTGCCGCGACCGCGGCTGCCACCGCTGCGGCCACCTCAGCTGCCTGCACCCAATCGAACCCCGGTGCAGGAGCTGGTGTTGGGGTTGAATCAGGGGCGGGTGCCGGGGGCGAGCCCGATGCTGTAGTCATCTCAGGGGGAGGAGCGGGTGCAACGTCCGGATTGTGTGCTGATGGTGGGTCAGGAGTGGGCGCCGGCGTAGGAGTGGATGTCGGTTCGGGAGCTGGGTCACCTATGGGCGCCGGCACTGGGCTGGGCTCGCCGCCTGGGTTCGGCACCGGCACGGAAACCGGGCCGGAGCTTGGCGCTGGATCGGGCGCTGTTGCTGGGCTTGGATCGGAAGACGGAGAAGGGCTTGGTGTGCTGACCGAATCCGGTGCGACGTAGAGTACGTTTACACCGGGGATGGGTGTCACCACAAACCCGGGAAGCGACGGCAAGGGGGCAGTGATCGGGGTTGGCAAATTCGAGGGTTGGGG